>DQKQ01000111.1 GCA_015660615.1 Flavobacteriales bacterium | reverse complement strand
TGGCGTTGCAGCGCAGCTGGATGATTCCATTATAGTAGTCTTCACGAAGAAGCACATCTAGCTCGAACTGGACCTTTGCCTCAGTGTATGCACATTCGCCTTTGGTCTTACATAGATGGAGAATGGTACGTGTGAAGTTTTCTTCGCCATGTTCTTCAACATCTTTTACTAGCCACTTGTTCGACCCCCAGTAATCTCTCCAATCTGACTCTACGAGGGTGTGTTTCCTTCGCTTTCTTTTCTTAGTGATAGGTAATACCTTCTTGCTCCAGAAAAACTTTTTCCCAATATATTTTTTATTAGTACGATCGTTTTGTATACAATATACAAACCCGTAAAAATCGTCGCTAGAAAAGTCCTCTGGAAGTTCGAAATTTGATCCTTCATATTGCCAATCACTCATCGTCATCATTAAAGTCAAGTTCTGACATAACTGGTGCACAACGTTCACCACACTGTGGACAGTATATTGGCAGCGCATTGTTTTCTTCATCATATAAGATGTCGGTTTCACAATAGCATATGGCACATCTGATGTTTATAGTTTCCATTTCCTCTCCCTGAGCTGGTCTACCAACTCCTCGTATCCTCCAATTGATACGTTATCTATTTTAATTTGTGGATAAGATCTTGCAGTTGGAAACATGTGTAATAATTTGTTCCTATCAAAATCTTTATCTAATTTATATATACTTAATTCGTGATCAGACTCTTGGACCACCTGTTGAGCCACTTGTATGGCTGCACTGCAGTGTTTGCAGTTATCTTTTGAATAAATTTCTATATTCATTGTTATTCTCCTTACAGGCTAAGTTTGCTTAGTGTCTCTGTCGACACATCTTGGTTAACTCCTCCTGTTATATATGATGTGATTTCTGTTTCTTGGGGTGCGACTTGTACAGCACTCCCTGATATCCACTTCTCTGTCCATGGAAGTGGGTTGGTTAATGATACTTTATATGGTGAATGGATACCTAATACTCGCATTCGCTTGGTGCCGATCCACTCAATATAATCACATATCAAATTTTGATTTAGGCCAATCATAGAACCATCTTTGAAGAGATATTCTGCCCAGTTTTTCTCCTGTTCTATAACGTTCACAAATAGGTGTAGTACTTCATCGGCACATTCTTTTTCTATTTTAATGTAATCTGGATCCTCTTTCAACAGATTTCTGATGATTGATATAGTGCCAGCGAGGTGAACATTCTCATCTCTCGCGATAAGTTTAATAATTTTGGCATTACCTTCCATCTTCTTGAGTTCTGCGAATGCCCAGGAACATGCAAATGAGATATAAAATCTGATACCTTCAAGGGCATTGGCAGAGTGTAGTGCTAACCATAGCGCCTTTTTGTGCCTATAATTGTTATATTCTTGATTGTTGTTATGCGATATTAGATCATCGTAGTAGTGTGCAATATCATTACCACAATCTAATATTTCCTTTATATCTAACATTTGATCAAACACGAATGATGGATCAGCATACACGTTACGGATAATATGTGTGTAGCTTCGGGAATGGATTGTTTCAAAGAACGACCATGTGGATACCCATGTTTCTATTTCAGGCAAAGATGATATTGGTAAGAATGCAAGATTTGGTGCCCTACCTTGAATACTATCAAGGAGTATCTGACGTTTCAAATTAGCCGTAAAGATATGTTGCTCATTTGCTGTGAGCTCACGGAAATCCTTTTTATCCTTACTGACGTCCACTTCTTCTGGGCGCCAAAAGAACCCGAGTTGCCGATCGGTTATCTTGTCAATATCAGGATACTTAAGTATATCAAATCTCTGAATATCAACAGACTCATCAAGAAACATATTTTTCTCGGTGTGTCGTTGCGTATTTTTCTTCATAGTGCTCATATAGCACAAGCCTCGCATTCTTCGTCGTCTATTTGAGTTGATTCTCCGTCATATGTATGATGTGTCTCTTCGTCGGTCGTATCTCCTGCACCATCATGTGTATTAAAATAATACAAGGTTTTGATTCCATACTTGTAACATGTTACCAGATCTGAGATCATTGCCGACATAGATATCTTCCCGTCCTCAAAGTTAGCTGGATTGTATGAAGTATTCACTGATATGGACTGATCAATATACTTCTGTAGTATAGCACAAATCTTCAAATATCCCTCTGGAGAACTTTGATCCCAGAGTAGGTCATACTTATTCTTAAGGTGATAATACCCAGGAACAACCTGGGCCATAATACCATCTTTACTTTGCTTATATGAAACAAGGGCTCTAGGTGGTTCAATTCCATTAGTACTGTTAGAAATCTGAGCACTCGTTTCAGCCGGCATTAGTGCCATTAGGGTTGAGTTCCTTATGCCATATTGCTTAAGATCGTCCTGTAATTCACCCCATGGTAGTTGCTGTTTATTATCTATAAGATCATCAACTTCAGTCTTATACGTCATATTAGGAGTAATACCTAAAGCATAACGAGTTTCATGTGACTTAGGACATCGACCAGATTCTTTGGCTAAATTATTTGAAGCCTTAATAAGATAATATGACCAGGCTTCTGCATATTCATTAATAACCTCATGTGCACTTTCATCGTATTTTAACCCACGTTTAGCGAGGAAATACGCAAGATTGATGATACCTATGCCTAGTGGTCTACGTGCTATAGTTGATCGATGAGCATCTACAACGGGATATGTTTGATAATCTATTAGATTGTCTAGGGCCCTGACTGCTAAATCGCAGTACTTTTCGAGATCAGATGGCTTGTCTATGATACCCCAGTTGATTGCTGATAGTGTACATAGACTAATCTCACCTTCACGGTTAGTATCTTCGTATGATAGTGGTGATGTAGGTAAGGTGATCTCAGCACATAGATTACTCATTCTCACAGGTGCTATCTCAGGAAGAAATGATCCATGTTCATTGCAATGATCAACATTCATCAGATATATCCGACCGGTATCTTTGCGTTCAACCAGGAACTTAGAAAATACTTCTAATGCTGGTAGAACCTTTTTCCGGATTGATGTTTTTCTTTCATACTTCTCATATAATTCCTTAAATTTATCTTGATCAGCATAGAATGCCTCATATAAGTCTGTACAATCGGCTGGGTTGAAAAGGGTGATATTACCACCGGTGATCAAGCGTTCGTACATTAGCTTGTTGAACTGGAAGCCATAATCCATATGCCTGATTCTATTCTCTTCTGTGCCTTTATTGTTCTTGAGAACGACTAGGTCTTCAAACTCATAATGCCAAACCGGCATCCAACACGTCGCAGCTCCACCACGCACTCCACCTTGGCTACATGATTTTACGGCAGCCTGGAAGTACTTTAAGAATGGAATAAGTCCTGTGTGTAGAATAGATCCATCATTGACTTTAGATCCGATGGCTCTAATTGACCCAACACCGATTCCTATACCAGCCTTTTTCGATATATATTTGACTATCGAAGTGGCAGTAGAATTAATGGAATCAAGAGAATCTCCGGACTCGATAAGAACACAAGAAGAAAATTGGCGTGTTGGAGTTCGAACACCGGCCATAATCGGCGTAGGTAATGATATATAAAAAAGTGAAATTGCATCATAGAAATCCTTGACGTATTTAATACGTGTTTGTGTTGGATAAGTCGAAAAAAGTGTTGCAGCAATCATCATATACAGAATTTGTGGTGTCTCATAAATGACTTTACTTTGACGGTCTTGTACTAAGTATTTACCCCGGAATTGTTCCATCCCAGCATAAGTAAATGTGTTGTCACGGTCGTGTTTTATATGATTACCAAGATTGTTTATCTCTTCTTCAGTATATAGATCTAATATTGCTGAGTCATATACGGTGTGCTTGATATTGGTTTTTATGATATCGAGCAGAGGTGGTGGATCGAATGATCCGTAAACCTCTTTGCGCAGTTTATAGTTAACCAATCGTGCAGCCACGTATTGATAGTTAGGAGTGCTGTCTGAAATAAGTTCAGCCGCTGATTTAATCAACAACTCATGGATAAAATCAGCTGGGATTTTATCGTATAATTGGATGTTGGCACGCAGTTCTATCTCTGATATCGACACACCTGAGATCGATTCCGTTGCCCAATCTAGGACCTTGTGGACCTTGTCGAGGTCGAAGTCTTCGAGTCGTCCGTCGCGTTTTTTTACTAGTATTTCCATTACAAAATTTCCTTCTTTATTGTTCTCATATTCTATCTATAACCACAGTGTTTTTCATAGGGTATATTATATCACAGTTTACCGCGTTTGTACACCGTTATTTTCATTTATTTTGTTACCCGGACGGGTGCGAGTGCTAGTAGCTACCGAAACAGTAGCCAATAACAATGATTACGGCTAAGAGAGGAATTAACCAAAACAGGTCGCGAATGGCCTGTTTGGTTTGCTCTCTTTCTGATCTGCGATCGATCATTTTACCTCATATCCAAAGCTTATTTAGACAGTATTTCTGCGGCCGCTTCGAGCTTGGCTCTCTCTTCAGGAGTATATTGAGACCAATCAGATCTCTTATCCCTTTTATGGGGTGCACCCTTTCGTTTCGGACCTCCCTGTCTGTTTGCAGATGTAGCCTTCACAGACTGCTTTTTAGACATCTTTTTACGGCGCTTCTTTTTATCTATATTTTTGTAGTCCTGGGCGGCTTGGTGTGCGGCCGCGTCCCTATCACGCGCCACGCGTGCACGCGTGGCCTCTGCAACCACTTCTGCAACCGCTTCTAGAATCTCTCTAAATGTTTTCATCTTTCTTGTACTCCTCTGAGTTATAGTATACAGTTAGTTCAGTGCCTTTTTTTATAGGACACACCGTATATAGTGTCTTACAATCTTCACCTATCTGGTACATACCTTCTACCTCAATGATAGTCCCGCTCAAAATAAAGCAATTCGGTGTGATAGAATGATTTAAGAATCCGCCTAGCGGTGTTCTAATCCAGTTATCACCATCCTCTCTAGCATTTGACATTACGTGTGTTTTACCTAACGATATGCCTGATTGGATGTTTTCTGTTGCATGGACGCCTAATCCGTCTATGCTTGATTTCTTGACTGTTGTCCCTTTCGGTAACGGTCTATAATTCTCACTGTTGAATTCCATAATATAATATTTCCTTATTTTTTCTTATTCATTGCTCTTTTAAGTTTTTTCCTGGCTTCTTTCTTTTTATAGAAGTCAATTTGATTCAGGCTTGACTTTTTCTTTCCATGACCGGCCAGCTTGACATAATTCAATAAGCCTTCATTCGGATCTTCGTTAGTCCGGAGATGTGAACCAGTCCAGAGCTTCTCTCTATCCTTTAATCTGCGTGCTTCTCGACGTGCTAGGATACTCCTAATAAGTTTCTTACCTTCAACCGTACGGCCGTCGTATTTTCTTTTCTTTTTATCAGCAGTAACATCAGCCGGTAGCTCGACGTCTGTAGTAGTTGTATCTTCGTTTTTCATGAGGTATCCTATCTTGTTAAATTATTTGATGTGATATATATATTTCTAGAAAGACTTTCAATATACACTTTGTAAATATTACATCCTATTACAGTATCATGTGGTTTAAGAAAATCATTGATTACGACACGTTGATTCTTAAGCATAATCAATTCACCTGTTTCGACCGAGTTAACATTATCAGTTAAAAAATATGTTCCTGGAGATAGGACACCATTTGCTGATTCAAACCAACTATATTTTATTTGTTCGTTAAGGTTAGATAATGATGTATCATCTCCATATTCCTCTACAATAACACGTTCAAGATCATCATATGATATACCCGAGTGCTCTTTAATCAAGAATAGGGCTGCGGCATAAGAGCCGAGCATTGTCTTTCCAAGTGGAACTTTTTCTAACAATCGCTTTAAGTTAAATACTAGGCGATCAAAAATCGTGTATGCGCTTTTCTCGGCAGAGGTTTTAAGCTCCTTAGATTTCTTTAACACTTTGCCATTTTCATCGATAATACCGAGTTTGTACGCCTCAGTTTTATTCCACGGTGTAGTCAAAGTTTTAATGAACTTAAACGTATAGAATAAGTCACCTGTTCTTGATATAATACCCATTAGATCTTCCTTAATACCTCAACAATATATGGATCCATTTTAATCTCTACCTTTTCATTCTCAGGTAAATAATTTAGAAACACTAGAAATGGTTTGATATAACTCCACTGCTTATATGTAAACTTATGCCAAACCATTCTGTTACTTGCTTTAATCCCAAACACATTATATATCACAATAATATGGTTTAAGATCAATCTTTCTTTCAAATCACCAAACGTTTCATATCGGTTCAACAAGCGTTTCACGTACTTGAACCGACTCAGATCTTCATTAAACTCTGCTATGTCTGTACAACCTGGGTTGTGGTAATTCTGTGCTGCAAAAAAGTTAAAGTTTTCGTTGTTCAGCTCATCAAATATTTTCATCATATATTATATATACTACTGACGGCCTCCGTTTTATTTTTGCAGCTTGACGTCTTTAGGGTCAACTACACCTTCGGTACCATCATCAAAATCTATATCAAGACGAGTCTCACCTGGATTGC
>DQKQ01000236.1 GCA_015660615.1 Flavobacteriales bacterium | reverse complement strand
TGTTCCTGCTACATCCCAAGTAATAGTCGCAAAACCATTTGGCACTGACCCACTGTTAGGTGAGGTAACAACAAATGGCCCCGAATTTCCATCAACAGAAAGTGACATTAACTCATCAACAAATGCTCCACCACCAGCGACATTATCTCTCACAGAACACTTAAACTGAAGACCTCTAGAGTATGATGGTAAGTGCTCACCAATTGTTGTTGTGCCATTAACCAGATCTGATATACGAGGGAATACACGGGTATTTGATGTGGTTGAAGACCAAGATCTAAATATCGGTTGGTTACCGGACGGATTAGTAAGATTGCCATCACTATTTGATGTTTGGGGTCCTAAATCGTATTGCTCCCAGTTATATGTTATAGCATCTCCATCAGAATCAAAACCAGAGGCTATGAGTTCAAATGGAGTATTTGCAGGAATCGTTGAACCGCTATTAAAAGTCGTAACTGTGGGAATATTATTATTCGTTGATGATGGCACATCACAAGAGTTTCCACCACCGTTTACAGTAAAAGAGATCATCTCATTTATACTGTGATTGTGGAAATGGTCGTCTGAGTTTGACTGAAGATTCGGTGCGCAAATTCCGGCGTATCCCATGATGGTGGATGCTGATCCAGGCTCGTAAGCGGCTCCACTTGATCGATTACAGCTGTTATTTTGAGTGTGATTTCCGCCCCATTGATGCCCCATTTCATGGGCTACATAGTCGATATCGAAGGGGTCGTTAACTGGTGAGGTTAGGCCTGTTACACCTCCCGCTTTATTTCCTCCACAAGGAGACTGCAAATAAGCTACTCCTCCGCCTCCAGTGGAGAAAACGTGTCCGATATCATAGTTATTATAACCGATATTACTGTCACAAGTGGTTTGATTCTGGCTCAACATAGTCCCTCCATTTCCGTTTGAATACGGATCAGAACCGCTATTTAAAAAAATGACACTCTCGTTATTATCTACTATAATCATTCTGATACAAACATCCCTCTCGAATACCCCATTAACCCTAGCCATAGAAGTGTTCATCGCTGAGATCACACCAGCGGTAGTACCGCCGTGGTAAGAAGCGTATTCACCAGTGCAGGCAAGTGCAAGACGGTAAGTGCGTAAAGTAGAACCATTGCTAACTCCCATGATTTTTTGCATTCCTAACTGCATACCCATTTGTAGAATTTCGTTGGGATTTGATGGTTTTGCTGGCTTTACGGGTTTTGCTTGTGTCGGAGCAAAATCTTCTATTACAGAACTCAAGTTCTCGTTTTCCACTAAACATCCACCGTGCTCCTTATCCGTAGTTTCATAAAAACTTGCTTTCGTATAGCTTATGCATTTTGTCAAATCTCCAATTGTATATGGATCTATATAAACTGTTGACCCCGAATTTAGAATCATAGCATGAAATCCTTGAGGTGTAAGGTCAAACCTAACGACATGAGTAGGATTCTCAACTCCCTGTCCTAAATATACTTGTATCTCAGGATATTTATCAGCTAAACCTGGAGCCATCACAGGACTGTTCACAAACGAGAATGATTCTGATGAGCCATCAGGAAGAGGAAGCGATATTATCGTAGTCGATTCTTTTGCACTGACATTTTTTTCAAGAGGTGCAGAATTTAACAATGTCTGTAAAGCTGTTAAATCGATTAAAACCGTTCTGTAATGAGCAGGTTGAATCGTGGGCTTTTCAGTTTTAACATCTTGTTGGCTTCCTTGCAGTTTTTCTTGAAGAATTGAGTCAGACCAAAACACACTGTTTACATTTATTTCAGTCTGCGCGTCAGCTTTAGAAAAAGAAAATATAACGACGGTAAGAAAAAGAAAAAAACGAAGTGCTATGAGGTAAGAATTTTGAATGGTCATTTCTTAAAATTAAGTGCATTATTATTAAAAGTATAACGCAAATTTCAAGAAACGGTTGCCTCAACTATGAGGATAGTTGTTAGATTATATATAAAATCTATCGTTTAAAAGATGGTTTATTCCAAACCTTTAATTTATCCTCTAACGTTAGCCCAGACAGCACTTCAACTGAAAGCCCGTCGGAAAGCCCTAACTTAACATCTCTACTTTCGAAGGCGCCAGGTGAAATTTCTACCTCGACGAATGCTTGGCGTTTTTTATATTGGACTAACGTTTCGCTAATTGTGAGAATGCTATCTCTGCGATCGAGTTCTACATCGGCATTTGCTGAATAGCCTGCACGTAAAAACTGACCTTCTTTGAGTACTACTGCTGCTTTAATTTCAAACTGAATCGCTCCTGACTCCTCAACTCCTTTAGGGGCTATGTGCTCAAGAGTAGCTGGGTATTTAATATCGTTTATAGCTCCTATTGAAAGAATTATATCCATACCCTCGTGAAGTTTTTCTACTTCACTTTCGTCAATCTTACCAACGAAAATAAGATCCTTCATATCGGCGACTGAGGCCACTGTCGTACCGTCGTTAAAGTTATTTGCTTCTATTACGCTGTTTCCTTTCTTTACCGGCACATCTAAAATCATTCCATCAATAGTAGATCGGATTAGAGTGTTTGATTTCGCTCCACTGCGAGACGCGACCCCTTCGCGTACGATACGAAGATTATCCTCTGCACCGAGCACTTCTTCCTTTGCCTGATTATATGCAAGCTCAAATTGTTGAATATCCATGGCTGAAACTACGCCTTGTTCGAAAAGCTCGGCGTTGCGATCGTACGTAGTTTTAGTGTCATCACGAGATATCTTAGCTCGAGAAAGACGATTTTCTGCACTCGAGAGAGCAGACATATTAGGTACTATCGTAACCTCAGCGAGAATATCTCCTGCTTTTACGATGTCTCCAGCTTCAACATGAACCGCCCGTACGATTCCACTTACTTGGGGCTTTATTAAAATTTCCTGGCGAGGCTGTATACTCCCAGATGCTACTGTTTTCAATATAATATCACCCATTTTAGGTGACTTAACATCATAAGAAGCCTCTGTGGTTTGTTCTTTTTCGTACAAGAAATTCACGGTGTAAACCGCTCCTAACACAACTACCAATACAAAGCCTAATAAGGCAAATAAACGTCCTTTTTTCATTCTGATCTAATTGCTTCTACGGGGCGTATTGCCACTGCACGTAAAGCCGGCAAAATACCGGAAATAAGCCCCATGACGAGCATCACGCCGAGGGCGATGAGCACGATGTTTAACGACACTTCTGGGTTGCGAAAACTACCTCCCGATCCCCCACTTGATTGCATAAATTTATTCACGCCCTCGAGGGACGCAACCCCCAACGACACACCAGCGAGACCACTAATGGTAGTGAGGAATATGGTTTCTGCCATGATTTGAGACATTACCGTGAAAGGAGTTGCTCCCATAGCTCGGCGAATGCCGAGCTCCTGCGTGCGCTCTCTAACAGTAATAAGCATGATATTCATAATCCCAATCGCTCCAGCTAGAAGTGCTAACCCTCCGAAAATGAATGATATCAATCTAAATGATGAGAAAAGTGTTTCTATTTCTTCGAATTCACTCGCCATAGACCAATGGCCCATAGCTCTATTGTCTTTCGGGTGAACATTTTTTCTCTGCATCATTAGAGAAAGCACCTCTGCGGCAGCAGAGTCCGCATGAATCGACTCGTCCATTAGAAGACTATACCAGCCTACCCTATCTCCGGTATGAAATGATTTAGAAAAAGTGGTGTACGGAATGAATATGCTCGAGTTATCCTCCTCAGCATCCTCGCCCGTTTTAAAAGTTGAATAAACCCCTACCACGGTAAATAAAATTCCTTGAACCCTAATCGTTGAACCTATAACTTCTTCACCTTCTTCATAGAGAAGATGATTAACTGTTTTTCCAATTACAGCAATCTTGCGGTCATTTTCGAGATCTCCTTCATTTAAATATCGGCCTTTAACAATCTTAACCGGATCAATATTAATGTATCCAGGTTCATCCCCGTAAACGTTGAACGCCCCAGACTTCGTGCCCCTAGTGATATTGTTCGAACCACGGTGACCCCCGAGTTGGTTTCGTGGAGCAACGAGAGTGATCGAAGTGGCATTTTCTCTCAGAAATTCCGTGTCTGCATTGTTAAACTCGAAACGACGCCCTCGTTTAAATCCCTTATGTGGTTTGGATGTCGATTGAGACCAAAGAAACATCGAGTTTTTTACCCTCCCCCCCATATCGCTACTAACACCATTCTCAAGACCGTTAGCTGCACCGACCGTCACCACAATCATAAACAATCCCCAACCAACACCTATCCCAGATAATACTGTACGAAAAGGATTCGTCAGGAAAACCTGAAGAATTTCGAGCGCTCTATCTCTATCAAAAAATCTCATTTATAAATACAATCCTACTCTATTCATCTCTCAAAGCTTCAACAGGTCTAATACTCACCGCCCTAATTGCAGGCCCTATACCGCTAAGTACGCCCACAACAGTGAGAATTGCTAAAGCAACAAGAGCAATTCTATAATCTACTTGTGGATTTTTAAAGTACTCGTGGTCTACCATTGGCGAAACAAGTTCAAGTAACCACACACCTACAACTAACCCTGCAGACCCAGAAACGATCATAAGTGCAAGAGACTCCTGAACAACCAGCGCTACAACTGATGCACTGGAAGCCCCTAGAGCCTTTCGCACACCTATCTCCTTCGTCCTTTCTTTAACTGCGATAGCTAGAATATTCGCTACCCCCACGGCCCCTGCAAGCAAAGTAAGTAGACCTATACCCCAAATAAACAGTTCTATTCCCATGAATATATTCTGGAATCGCTCATACGCTTCATTGTTATTATTCATAGTAATCCCTCTAGCATCATCGGGGTGCACAGCCTTTCTATCTTTAAACCAAGACAGCAAATAGGCAGTCATTTTCTTTGTTTCTGGAATGGGCATAGAGCCGGTTCCTACGATTACTTGGTCTACAACATCCCCGGAACTTTTATTTCGAAAGATTTTTTGAGCAGTCGAATAGGGCAAGTAAGCCATCTTGTTCTCCCAACGACTCGCAGGATCATTAAATGTCCCAACTACCATAAACTGAATCCCTTGAATCATCAAATAGGTCCCAACTGGATCAGCTTTATCGTACAAGTCTTCTATTATATCATTACCCACAACTACCACTTTTCTCTCATCATCCACATCTCTCTGAGAAATATATCTACCACCTGTTAATGTTGTGTTTTCGAGTTCTTCGTGCCCAGGATCCACCCCTCTCATAGGGAAATTACTTTGCTGGTCACCGTATTCCATGGGCAGTCCCCAAATCCTAATTCTTCTTGAAAACACTTCCACCGTGTCAATCTGTTGAAACATCGCTTCAACATCGTTCTCTCGCATCTTAATTCGGCGATTGGGTTTATTACCTCTATATGAAAGCTGCGTTCTACCAGAGTTCACCCAAACAGAATTCACCGCATCATCTGCAAACTGACCTTTCACACCATTCTGCAAACCAAAACCAAGCCCCTGCATTACAACTAAAATAAAAACCCCAAGTGCAATAGACAATCCGGTCAAAAAAGTACGCATAGGGTGAGTCATCACCGTATTTGCAATTTCTAACCAGGTATCTCTATTAAACATTAACTAAAATTTTCATTGTTAAAATTAAACGATTAAACCATCCGTTAAAAGAATAGTCCTATCACATAGCGCAGCAATATCATGTTCGTGGGTGACAATAATAATTGTAATCCCCTCCTTGTTTATCTCCCTTAAAAGAGTCATGACCTCACGCGAGGTTTTTGAGTCTAAAGCACCTGTTGGTTCATCAGCCAAGATCACTTTAGGCTTTGCTACTAAAGCGCGAGCAATAGCAACGCGTTGTTTTTGGCCTCCTGACATTTGATTAGGTAAATACAAAGCCCAATCCTCTAAACCCACTTTCTTCAAATACTCCATTGCAATGGCGTTTCTTTCCTTTCGAGACACCTTTTGATAATAAAGAGGTAGAGCTACATTTTCAATAGCCGTTTTAAATCCTATTAGGTTAAAACTTTGAAAAACAAATCCTAAAAATTTACTTCTGTATTTAGCTGCCGCCCTCTCTCCTAGTCCAGCCATTGATTCTCCTGCGAGCATATACTCCCCAGAATCAAACCCATCTAGCAAACCTAAGATATTCAAAAGTGTTGACTTACCAGAACCTGAAGACCCCATAATCGCTACAATCTCCCCTTCTTTTACATTGCAGCTTAGACCCTTCAAAACATCTAACTTTTGATTGCCTGTCGTGTATGACTTTCTTAGATCTTTTAATTTTATCACAGGAGCGAAGATACCATTTCAGTAATAACTACAATGTTAAAAAGTTAGAACTAAGTATGAACGCCTTTAACCATGAAAAATGCCGTACTTTCGCGCGTCCTAAGACGTAAAAAAATACCCCTATGAGCGGAATTAGAAACATTGCCATCATTGCACACGTTGACCACGGTAAAACTACCCTTGTCGATAAAATGATTCATCGTTGTCAAGCCGTTGACCCTCGTAAGGTAACAGGCGAACTTATCCTAGACAACAACGATCTCGAACGCGAAAGAGGAATTACTATTCTCTCGAAGAACGTGAGCGCTATGTGGAAGGGAACAAAGATTAATATCATAGATACTCCAGGTCACGCGGATTTCGGTGGTGAAGTGGAGCGCGTACTAAAGATGGCTGATGCAGTGCTGCTACTTGTAGATGCCTTTGAGGGAGCTATGCCCCAAACCCGTTTCGTTCTTGGAAAAGCTATCGAGCTTGGCCTAAAGCCACTTGTTGTAGTAAACAAAGTAGACAAAGAAAATTGTACACCAGACATC
>DQKQ01000052.1 GCA_015660615.1 Flavobacteriales bacterium | reverse complement strand
AACAGCTAAAATGACAACTTTATCAAGGAAATATTTAACCGGAGCAGATAAAGCCAAAACATGGCCAAGTACCAGCATAAACATAGCTTGAAATCCAAACCTCAATAGAGACGGATTCCACAAACCATCTGACCAAGCTCTTAAAACCTTTTCGGCATCTGTAATAAACAAGGCACTAAAACCAGCAACAGCAGTTAATAATAAAGCAATTGCAAATGGAGATGGAAGAAATTTTTGAAAACCACTAGAATAAGCTAGAAGCCATCGAGACCCTTTAGCTTTAATACTCTCTTTCACTAAATCTTATCCGTTATTAAAACGGGAGATCGTCATCAGAGTCAGAAGAAGAACTCAATTCAACAGCAGCTACCTCAGGTAAAGGAGCAGAACTCACTTTTGGAGCTGGAACTGGAGCTGGACTAGCTTGAGAAGACTGATCTGCCTGAGCGCCAACCTGAGCAGCTTGACTCGAAGCACCTCTTTCGATTCTCCAAGCATTTAAATCAACATAGTAATTGCCGTTATACTCACGACCTTTTACATCAAACTTTACTGTAACCTCATCGTCAACTGAAAGTCCGTTTAATTGTTCAACACGCTCTTTAAGAGCACCAAATTTAATATCCTGTGGATATTGATCGTTAGTAGTAATAACGAAGTCGCGCTTAAAAAAGCCGCTGGGAAAATCCTGCCTATCGAACAGAACTTTAATTTTTCCTTTAATCTCAAATGACATGCTATAAAGGTAATTTAAGGAAATGTAAAAACAATACTATCCGAGGTTAAAAGTTAGAAGTGTTTTCCACGCTTCATCAACATTTCCATTGTCAAGAAGTTTTAACGCGTGTTTATGCAGCTCCAACTCTAAAACAACTCCATTATCAGCATAATCTAAAAATATCTCAGATAATTCAATTAGCTTATAATCATTCACCTCTGTTTCGTCTGGTAAACTCTCAACATTACCAAGCATAGCAAGATGTTTTCCTGTAAGAATACTACTAGTACAGATGTCTTTAGGGATGGCATCCACCCCTATCCCTAAATTTGCTATCGGCTTAGGTATTTCAAAGAGCGCCTCCTTTGACGCCCTAGCGTAATAAGAGCCGCCACATCTAGCCACAAGGTCAAGTAAAACAGCATCTGGTAACCCGTCTGAGCCCAACACATTATTTCGAAAATGCATTCTCTTAATTTCACAGAAGACCAAGTTACCCGCCCCTGGGTTGGGACCGAAAGACTCAACCTTCAACACTTTACACTCCATAGAAACAGGTGATTCAAGAACTCTTGGAGGAGCAATTGTCACAGATGGCACTTCCGTCAATCCAGCTTTCTCAAACTCATTAACACCTTGAGGATAATCCGTGGAAGCAAGTGAACAAGCATGAACTAAATCGTAGTCAACCATATTAATCACAACTTCGGGAACTTCAAGGACATTATCTAATGTATGCTTGGTAGTATTGTCTTTCCCTCTTCGAGCTGGAGAAAAAATTAAAATGGGAGGGTTAGCTGAAAAAACATTAAAATAACTAAAGGGAGCAAGGTTTACTCTACCTTCTTTATCAATCGTACTTGCAAATGCAATCGGTCTAGGAGCAACACCTCCTAATAATAAGGCGTGAAGTTTCTGAGGATTAAGATTGTCCGGATTAAACTCTTTGTGTGTTGATGCCAAATCAGACATTATTTTGTCTTGTGATTTTCCACAATTGAAGTTGAATCTTCAACTTTAGATTTGAGTGCAGACTTAAAAGACACAATTCGGTCTAGGAGAACAGAATCAGAAGTGGCAATTATTTGGGCAGCTAAAATACCAGCATTACGAGCTCCATCAAGTGCAACAGTAGCAACTGGGACACCTGATGGCATCTGCAAAATACTCAAAACAGAATCCCATCCATCGATGGAATTGCTACTTTTAATTGGCACTCCAATTACGGGCAAAGGTGTATAAGAGGCTGTCATCCCGGGAAGATGTGCCGCACCACCAGCTCCGGCAATAATCACCTTAAAACCGTCTTTAACTGCACGTTTTGCAAATTCAGACAATCTATCCGGAGTTCTATGAGCACTAACAACAGTAGCTTTATATTCAACTCCAAGTTCTTTGAGAACCTTCATGGCTTCTTCCATTACAGGAAGGTCAGAAGTGCTCCCCATTATTATAGCTACTTTACACATAATTATTATTGATCTGAATTAATTTTATCAATTTTATCACGAATTTTAGAAGCCGATTCGTAATCCTCATTATTAATGGCATCCTTAAGCTTTTTCTTTAGTTCTATAATATTCTTCCTCTTAATATCTTCATCGAATTTACCCTCCGACTCTACATCGTCATCTTTGTTGCTACTTTTATCCTCATCCAATTCTGAAGTTTTCAAATTTGGATTCAATGCTTTATCACCCTCAACATCTTGTTCGTCAACATTTTGCCCCTCCTTATCTGACTCGGTTTCTTCTCTATTAATCTCAGCCTCCTCCTCTGGAGTAATCCCTGTAGTTTCTATAACAGTTTCATAACATCTAATTGGAGCTCTAAACCTCACTGCAATAGCAACTGCATCTGATGACCTCGAATCCACTTCAACTACCTTCTCTCCGTCAGTAACAATAATTTTAGCAAAAAAGACGCCTTCTTTATAATCAAATATCACAACCTCAGTGACAGTCATACCAAAAGATGACAAAGTAGACTTAAAAAGATCATGAGTCAGTGGGCGACTAGGCTTCATGTTCTCAAGTTCTATAGCTATGTATTGAGCTTCAAAACCACCAATTAATATGGGAATTTTCCTATTACCTCCTTTTTCCATTAACACCATAACATAGGCCCCTGAATTACCTCCATTTAAAGAGATGTCAAATATTTCAAGGTCTATTTTCTTCATGTATTAACGCTAATTTAATTAAAGCTCTTTAATTGCTTCTGTTAATTTAGGAAGAACTTCAAAGACATCACCAACAATTCCATAATCAGCTGCCTTAAAGAATGGTGCCTCAGGGTCAGTATTGATAACGACGATTACTTTACTTTGATTGACCCCCGCAAGATGCTGAATCGCACCTGATATTCCACAGGCAATGTATAAGTCGGGACGTATGGTTAAACCTGTTTGGCCTACATGCTCGTGATGAGGACGCCACCCCATATCTCCTACGGGACGACTACAAGCTGTCGTGGCACCTAATGCACGTGCTAGATCCTCAACAATACCCCAATTCTCGGGTCCCTTAAGGCCACGACCAGCAGAAACCACTCTTTCTGCCTCTGGTAGAGGAACAGAACCATCATTACTTGTTGGGGTAAATCCATTTAAAACGACACGCTGAGCTCCTATATCAGCAGAAAACGTTTCTACAGAAGCCTCTCCTGCATCAGATTTTATACCGTACGAATTAGGTGTAATAGAAATGACACATACATCAGACATTACGTTAACTGCAGCTGTTGCTTTTCCACTAAATACATTTCTTGTAAAGGTCTTACCCTCAGGAAGACATGTAACGCCCGATACGTAACCAACATTCATGGCTATTGCAACACGGGGCGCTATAGAATTGCCATCGTTGTTACCCGAGAATACAATAGTTGATGCGTCAACACTTTGAGCCGCTGCTTGAGTAAGTTTAGAAAGTTGTGAGTTATCTGTTACGCCTTCTGAGAAGTGTAGCACTTTAGAAACCCCTACAGAACCAAGACCACCATCACCTGATAACGTTCCTGGAACAAGTGCTGTTACGTCACCTACATTCATGTTTTTTGCAAACGATGCAACTTCAAGTCCGGCCTTAGTAGCCTTACCCTCTTGTGTTTGGATATATACTAAAACTGACATCTAAATAATTTTTGCTTCTTCACGTAAAAGACGAACTAACTCTGCTGCGTTATCAGCATCTACCATAACGCAATCACCTTTTGCAGGTGGTAGTGTAAATTTACTTACCTCTGTAGTAGCGGTTACTCCTGAAGCTTCAACAACTGTAAGAGGTTTAGTTCTTGCAGACATAATTCCTCTCATATTAGGGATTCTTTGCTCAGCCATGCCCTTTGTAGCACTTAATACAAACGAACCTTTTACAGACACATTGTTTGTACCTCCTGTAGATTCACAATTAAGAGTTGATAAATCACCATCTACATCAATTGAAGTGGCAAGTGCAACATATGGAAGATCCATACACTCCGCAATCATAGCAGGTACAGCAGATGAGTTGTGATTAATGGTTTCTTTACCTGCAAATATGATATCATAAGATTTATCATTTGCGTAATTAGAAATCAATCTAGCTACCTGAGAAGAATCTGTAGGATTAGCATCTATTCTCACTGCATCACTAGCACCTATCGCTAAAGCCTTGCGAATAATAGGATCACATGTTGCGTCACCTACTGTAATTGTAGTGACTGAACCTCCTTGAGCTTCAACCAATTCGATAGCACGTACAAGAGCATACCACTCATCATAAGGATTGACAATAAATTGGACGCCGCTTTCATCGAAGCGTTTATCCCCGTCTGTAAAGGCGATACGACTAGTGGTATCTGGAGCTTTACTGATACAAACAAGCAATTTCATACTTAATAATTGAAAATCTGAGACACATTTCTCAGAATTGCAAAGGTATGAATAGAGAGGTGGCTTAATACAGTCATAATTGGCTTAACTTCGCCGACCGAATTATGCGTCAATACCATGCGTGAAATCACATATAGAGAAGCCGTAGCTGAAGCTATGAGCGAAGAAATGCGCCGAGACGAGCGTGTTTTCCTCATAGGAGAGGAGGTTGCCGAGTACAACGGTGCCTACAAAGCTTCTAAGGGCATGTTGGATGAATTTGGTGCTCGAAGAGTAATTGACACACCCATTGCCGAGCTCGGTTTCACTAGCATTGCAGTAGGTGCAGCTATGAATGGCTTAAGACCTATCGTTGAATATATGACCTGGAATTTTGCTGTATTAGCCTCAGACCAAATAATAAATCACGCCGCCAAGATGCTACAAATGAGCGGTGGTCAATTTTCAACTCCCATAGTATTTCGAGGCCCTAACGGCCCGGCTGGTCAATTAGCAGCAACCCACAGCCAAAGTTATGAAGCGATGTATTCTGCTATTCCTGGTCTTAAAGTTGTGACACCATTCACACCTTACGAAGCTAAAGGACTCCTTAAATCAGCCATTCGTGACAATGATCCTGTCCTAATTATGGAGTCGGAAAAAATGTATGGGGACAAGGGCATGATTCCCGAAGGTGAGTTTTTAGTACCTATAGGTAAAGCGAACGTTAGGCAAAAGGGCTCTGATGTCACTATTGTTTCTTTCGGTAAAATCCTCAAAGTAGTTCACGCTGCAGCTGATGAACTGGCAAAGGAAGGAGTCGAAGTTGAAATCATCGACCTCGTAACTATACGTCCTCTTGACCTCGATACTATTATCGAATCTGTAAAGAAAACAAATCGACTTGTTATTGTAGAGGAGAGCTTCCCAGTAAGCTCTGTTTCATCTGAAGTTGCATATCGCGTTCAGCGGAATGCCTTTGACCACCTTGACGCTCCTATTATTCGGTTATGCCAATCCGACACTCCTTTTGCATTTGCAACAACTCTAATTGACGAAGCTCTTCCACAAATAAAAGAAATTATGGAAGCTGTTAAAAACGTCATATACGTTAATAAATAAGTAAATAAATCGCCGAACTATTAATATTCGGCAATGAACTAAAATTATACATCATGCAGTTTTTATTTGACAACATACTTTATCTAGTCCCTGTAATTGCCATTCTTGGCTTAGTCGTTATGGCTATTAAAGGTTCTTGGGTACGCAAACAACCCAAGGGAAACGCCAGAATGACGGAAATTGCCACATACATTCATGAAGGTGCTCTTGCATTCCTAAATGCTGAATACCGCCTACTTGCAATTTTTGTCGTAATCGCTGGTGCTGCACTAGCTTTTGTTTCAACTATAGTGCCTGATACGCACTGGTTTATTGTTGTTGCATTTGTAATCGGAGCCATCTTCTCAGCTGTTGCTGGTAACATCGGTATGCGCATCGCAACTGAAGCTAACGTAAGAACAGCTGAGGCTGCAAAAACAAGCTTATCGAAAGCTTTAAAAGTATCATTTACTGGAGGCACAGTAATGGGGCTTGGAGTTGCAGGATTAGCTGTTTTCGGACTCAGTGTTATCTTCATTATCCTTATCGAGACACACATTCTCGGCATGGGTGATATCGATGTAACTAACGTAGACCAAATGATCATCGTTCTTGAGGCTCTTGCGGGTTTCTCTCTTGGAGCTGAATCAATCGCTTT
>DQKQ01000288.1 GCA_015660615.1 Flavobacteriales bacterium | reverse complement strand
TGTAAAGTTAGCCTAGTTAGGTTATGTTCTCTTAGTGTTCTTGATAGCCTGTCGCCGTACTCCTCAGCTCTCTGTAGATTGACTGCCATCTCTGTATTAAGCTGTTCAAATCTTACTGAATCATTTTTTAACTGGTCTATTGTATTTTGATTTGTTTGAGTCACGATCATTAATTCTGCGTTATTCTCTGTTAAAACTCTAATAGTTCTAGCCGTTAGCCAGTAGTAGACACCAAAGCCTATTGCCAAGATTAGTACCATGCCTGCTAGTAGTTTGCTCATATCTTTTTAATTTTCTCTAAGGATTCTTCTAAGCTTACTATTCGTTTCGCTAACTCAGGATAGTCTCTTACCCACTTAGCTTCTTTCTTAGCCATTTCGATATCATACTTCGTAGAAAGGTAGAACATGAACTTATCTATCTTTCCTTGAAGCCATCTTCCCGCTTTAGTTTTCATAAACCATGAAGCGTATATCTTCCCGAAAGTGGCAAAGACACACGCTTGAACTAATTTAATCAGTATTAGCATCTGCTAACATCCTTTGAGCCGATAGACGATCAAATTCTTCATCATCTAAATGAGTAACTGCTAACCAGTTATGCGTCATTTCATCGCCTGTCCTGCTTCCGCCAACTACCCACATATCTGGGTCTGGGTTATTAGGATTATCTGCTGTGTTATCATACCATTGCTTTAGTATTAGAACTGAACCAGCCGGTACTAGTGGTGCGGACATTGGAGAAAATATGTGGCTGTGATGCCAGGTTGCACTCCATTTTGATACTTGACTTATCTCTTCAGTTCTACCAGTTGATGGGTGGAAAATCTCAAAGCTAGCGGCGTTCATTCTTAAATGTCCGTGCGGCTGCCAACTATCTATTCTCACAGGATGATCAAAGCTATGAAAGCCTTGTGTCATATAAGTACCATGAGGAGGAATAACGATATCGGCTTGATTTCCAAGTCTATATAAACTTAAGTCTTGTTTGTACTTAGGCTCAAAGCCTTTCTCATGGAACCATAGTCCAATTTCTACTACGTTATTTTCAATCATTTGACCTTGTGCAGTTGCTCCGACCCCGCCTGGAAACATATGAATGTCCCAACGCACTTGTGCATTTGCTGGGAATGTTCTGCAAACTTCATTAGGTACTAACTCTCCCCACTTACCCATTGCGTATTCGGTAAGCATTCCGCCGGTTTGTCCATCTATATAAAGATTAGAATTAGCGTGATGTACTACTGCCTTGGCATGTCCTAAGGGCTTAACTTGTATCGCTTTGATACATCTATCTTCTGTTACGCCAGAATCTACGATATGTTTGTGCCACATATCATTACCATTGGCTGGAATATCGAGGGGTACTGAAGGGATTATTAGGTTGGGTTGACCCAAGTCGGCGGCAAAAGTCCACTCATTTGGGTCTGGTAAATTCGGTGGTTGTACTACTATGTCACGGTCGCCATAGGGGGCACCCGCGTTGACCCAGTTTACTACTGAGTCTATATCTTCTTGTGTTAGTCTCCAGTCTCCCTGGAGGTCTTGTATACCTATTCCATGATCGTAGGAATAGGGTGGCATTTCTCGACTTGCAACTTTATATTGAATTAAAGGAGCCCAAGGTCTAACTTGCTCATAGTTTTCGAACGTCATAGGTCCGATTCCACCTTTCTGGTGGCAGACTACACAATTATTATTGATAATATCTGCAACGCCATTGGTGTAAGTGGGTTCATCTGCGGCTGTAGCAGTACCACAGGCTAAGGCAATAGCTAAACTTAATTTTTTCATACTAGCTCCTTCTTTGCGGCTTGACGCCCCTTTGCTTTGTCTCTTTTTCGCATTGACTTTGTCCATTTACGACTAAGTGAATTTTGTTTCTCATTGCCTAAAGGTTTCATACTAGCTCCTAAAAGTGGACAGGGGCTTTCACCCCTCTCCGATTAGTTTTACGAGAGTGCTATAATCCATATAGGTATATGAATAGCAAACCAAGTTACAAAAACAGCTCTTACTATTGCTCTAGTAAGAATTATTTCATCTTGATATTTATCTATTACTCCTCGCATGTCTCTCTCATACTTTTCCATGACTTCTCCTAGTCGATGGTAATGGTTACGGGTTTTTCTGATTCAGGTAAATTCTCAATCAGATCTAAGCAAAGCAGTCCGCGTTCCAAATACGCTTTTTTTAATTTAATATGGTCGCCTACTCTAAAGTTTCGTGTAAATTGCTTTCCACTTAACCCTTTATAGGCGTATGTTTCATTTGGATCTTCTACTTGCTTCCGAGTACCTTTAACGCTAAGCACGCTTTTAAATAGTGAGATTTCAATATCCTTTTTATCCCATCCAGGAAGGGCTATTTCAACTCTATAGCCTGCATCTCCTGTTTGTAATATGTTATATCTAGGATAACCTCCATCTACCGCGCTTGCTAAGAAATCATGTTCAAAGCGGTCAAACCCTACAAAAAATTTAGGCAGGTCTGCCAATAATGATCTATGTGTGACCATTCTATTCTCCTTTTAGCTCCCTTTCGGAAAGCTGCTGTAGCCCCTTTCGGTGACTGGTTTATAAAAACGCTACTTTTAGGTGATAAGGGAAGTAGCCACCCTCAGTTAGCTTATGCGGCTAACGCAAACACTTCATCGTTTGCAGTTGTTTTGTTGCTGTAAAGTAGCTTCCGCACTATTCTCCTGATAGCCTTTCCTAGCCTGTCGAATCTGGATCACCCCCCTGTAGTAGTTGATGCACTTACTGCATTGTACATCTTCTTGCTCTAGTCGTTTTAGTAACGATTTCAAGTCATGGTAGTCGCTCTCACTTATGTTTCTACAAATGCACGCTATCATAAGAATTAGGTTGGTGGAGGTGTCGGGATTTGCACCCGAGTCCACACTAGTATTATACTATCTATCATTGAATTCAAAAATATTTATTTATTACTTGAATTTTTTCGTCTGCTGCTGCTATGAGCGCCACTTGGGACTCTATAGCAGCTACCAAGTCGGGATGTTCTCCGATTCCTGCAGGGTGGTCTTGGTAGACCTGGATATTAGCCTTAGCTACCGCTATATCCCCTGTTAGTTTTTGTATTAATGCTTTTAATAATGGTGACATTACTACTTTCCTTTTAATTGTTATACGTCATCCACCTCAATGATTTCTTCTTCTATGAGGTAGCCTACTGTTGCCATGATGCCAGTTTTTCTACCTAGTGCGTAGCTAGAGATTCCACATCCTATAACAACTAGCACGAATAATATATCAAACATAACATCTCCTTTTTCCAGTTTTCAGAAATATTATTATACAACTGTAGAGATAAAAAGTCAAGAAATTTTTTTAGATGAATAGAAAATTCCCCTAACAGCTCGTGACCATTAGGGGAATCTTTGCTATTTAGCGAGGTGTGGAACTGAAGGCAAGTGATCCTTCTAGCGCGTGTTCCAACACGGATGTATTTCAGCTCTTCTTT
Organism: Flavobacteriales bacterium; assembly: GCA_015660615.1. Taxonomy (GTDB): domain Bacteria; phylum Bacteroidota; class Bacteroidia; order Flavobacteriales_D; family Sanyastnellaceae; genus UBA974. The sequence goes on along the minus strand of DQKQ01000288.1, from coordinate 3,254 downwards.
AATAGTGCTTTAGTGTTTTTCATCACTACTGATTTTTTTTGCCCTAGTTCGCATGAACTAACCAGATGGGTAAAATCAGAAATACCAAGGAGATGTCTATTACTCCCAAGAATACCTGTCGCTGTTCTTTAACGTCCCCCCGACAGGAGTTGGACGATTTTAACCCTATCATCTTCACCCTAGGAAAGAATGAGTACGAGGGCTGGAGGCTGCTGTTGGGCCACCGCCAATAACCGTAGCAAATGTGCCTCTCGGTTAGATTCTAGCGTTTAGTTACGTGTGTAAGCTAGTCCCACACGGACTGTACATTGTTTATACTCAGGGAAAAGTCTTGCTGAGTCCTCATTAGATTGCATAGTGGGCAGTAAAGGAAGAATTATTCATCGGTACCGAATGATTAAGCCCCACTTGAAGTATTCCTTTTACAGTTTATTCCCACGCTTTCATCTACCTAAGAGTTTCGGTGAGTGGGAGGTGAACATCTTCTATATTGGCCGAAGCTCAAGTTAGCGTTATTCCTCCCTCAACCTAGTACTTAATATAACCAAGTTCCGAAGAACAGGGTTTTAAGTACCTAATAATATCTTATCTATTCTTTGTGCTCTGTCTATTTTGTGCTGAGCATCCTTATAGAGTGAACTCTTTTTAGAAGCTCCAACTTTTTTGATTAACCAAGCAATATCTGTAGTAGCATAATCGTTCATTAACATAATATATGCAATAGCACCTTCACTACTTACTCCATCTTGCAACATACCTGAGTATATCATAAGCATTTCGAATTGTTGTTTATTCATAATCGTTGTCTCCCAGAAATTAAAACCATTATACGCAATTTTAAGCGCGCCGTCAACAAAATTTTTAACCTGGACTTAAAATAATTTTATACTAGCCATCCCAAAATAATTTCTTGACAAGACAGGTGAATTATTATAAAATATACACATAATGAAAAAAAGACCATGGACAGTGAAAGAGAAACAAACGCTGAAACGGTATTACGGAGTCTTAGCACTAGAGGACTTAGTAGCATTGCTTCCAGGTCGCACAGAAAATTCTATTTATAAACAGGTTTCATACCTTCGACAAAGAGGATGGACATTTGGACAAGCACAGATTTAACGAACAGTTTTTTAAGGGGCAACCAAAAAATGACGAAACGAAGAAGAACTTCAAGGAAAAGTCTGGGACGCGAAGGCCACCCACATGGTGGGAACGGTTTGGGTTCTGGCATAGCAAAAATGATCAGACAACTCAAAGCCCACGAACTGGGGAAAAAAACAAAGCTACTTGATCATAGTTCAGGTAAGATGAAGATCGTTGATAAAGCAGGCAACGATAAGACTCACACCGATTATTTGATTTTACTAGCTAAGGCAAGAAAGAGGAAGGAAAAGAATGCCAAAGGTAGTAGTAAGAAACAATAACATTGATGCGGCTATTCGTGTATTTAAACGAAAAGTCACTGATAGCGGTATTTTAATGGATCATAGAGATAGACAGTATTTCGAGAAGAAATCCACTAAAGTTAATCGTAATAAAAGAGCAGCAGTAGTTAGAGAACGCAGGAGGCAGAAACAGGATGGTGAGGTTAGAACAGCATCATGATGAGTTAATGACTTTAATGGCTGAAGAATGTGGAGAACTGGTACAAGCGTGTATGAAAATACAAAGACATGGGCTAGACCCACAGAGAGTAACCGCTTTAATTGAAGAGGTTGGTGATGTACAATGTTTAATAGATTTAATGCAAGTACACAATGTGATGACGTTTGAAGAAGTAGATAAACGCATTGAAGTAAAAAAAGCCAAATTAAAACAATGGAGCAGTCTTTATGACTAACTATGAAAAAGTAAAACAATTTATGACTATCTTTAACCAAGAAGTCAAACCAGTACCAAAGATAGCCAAACTTAGCACTATCACGCTACGCCTAGCTCTTATAGAAGAGGAACTAAGTGAACTGAGGGAAGCTCTAATAAATGATGACATAGTAGAAACAGCAGATGCACTGGCTGATATTCTTTACGTTGTTTATGGAGCTGCCGCAGCTTTTGGCATAGATATTGATGAAGTATTTGAAGAAGTACATGATAGCAATATGAGTAAACTAGACAACAATGGACAACCTATCTTTGATGAGATGGGTAAAGTAATGAAAGGTCATGGGTATTTCCACCCTAACATAGCACAGCTTATGATTAAGCAAGGAGCTATGAGTGTGTAGAGAAGCAATACTCAAAACCGAAGCAAACAATGAAAGTATGCAAGGGCCAGATACATTCACACGTATCAAGCTCTTAAGACAGGGTGTTTTAATACACGAACTAATGGAGAAAAGGAGCTATGAAATGGCTAAAAAGATTGCTAGATACTGGACGACAGAGGGTCAGTTGGTGGATACACCCGATTCGAAGCGTCTACGTGAGGAAAAATAAAACCCCTTTAGGAGATTACTACGGATGTGTACTTTACGAAAATGGTAAGCTCATCCACACTATTGGAATGGAAATTTATGACCAAGAATTTGTTAACAAACTTAGAGAATCCTGGACAGTTAGCAGAAGCTACACTAGAAAATCTACTTACATACGATGAATTTGTAGACCTCTACGAGGAGGATCTGTATATTGATTTTGTTGAAACCGGAGCATACTACGAATTTGATGAAGAGGAGTGGTTATGGAAGGAGTACGAGGAATATGAGAGACGTAACAATCAAACTAAAACTTAAACTACTAGATCAGGATGGCTTCAATACAGACTGGGTACAGGAAGGTATCCAGGATTGTCTAATGGAAGCAGAGGGTGAAGAGATTACAGAATTTAAAGTAATACCTGAGTCATTTTACATGAGTGGTCTTGGTGAGAGCTTCTCCACAGAACATGAAGATGCATGGTGGGAAGATGGGGTTAAAACTATAACCCCTTATGGAAAAAATAAGAAATGAAATTAGCACTAGAGATAGATGGAACCCAAGTAAGTCATGTAGTGATCAAATCGCTAGAGAAATCTATTGAGTTTTGTAACACTTATGAAGATGATAAACACGCTGCCGAATTACTTGGGGCATTAAAACGTGTACTAAAACTATACAAAAACGAACCAGCCCCTCGATGGTTAGCTAGAACTATACCAGATGAAGACTATCCCGCTTTTATAAGGGGTAGTAACTAATGATAGCGGGGTGGCTAATGATGTTTATGATGATAGGAGTTAACATCTTTTGTCATGTCGCTATACAACTATACT
>DQKQ01000190.1 GCA_015660615.1 Flavobacteriales bacterium | reverse complement strand
GGATGATCTCGAGTTAGATCTTATAGATTGCGGTGCTGAAGAGATTGAGCAGGACGAAAGTACTTTCGTCATTACTGCTCCGTTCGAATCATTTGGTGGGATCCAAAAAAAGCTTGAGGAAATGGAGTTGGAAATTCTAGAGTCTGGATTTGATAGGGTTCCAACAACAACTTCTGATCTTGGTGAGGCTGAAACCCTTGAAGTAGAAAAACTTCTTGAGAAACTAGAGGAAAACGATGATGTACAAAATGTTTTCCACACAATGTCATCATCCTCAGATGATTAATTGCGATTAATTTGACGGTAATCAACCAATCAGGGAGTGCGATGAACCTGTTTTATTTAGCTATAATTATTTACTTAGGCCTAACTTCGCGCCATGGAAGGATTTGAGGTACGCCACCCAGGCACTTTAGTTGACGCACTTACAATGCAAGGTGGTTATACAACTAGAACAAGAGCAAGAAAAGCTATTAAAAACGGGGCTGTAAAAGTCGAGGGTAATGTTATTAAAATTCCTTCAACTGCTGTTGAGCCAGGAATGAATGTGACTCACGATAGAGGTAGACGAACTGTTCGCAGCGCCTCATCATCTGGTGAAGAAGGTTCTCGCAGAACAAAGTTTGAAAGACCAGAACCCAAGTTCACGAAAAGCAATAAGCCTCCTTTTGATGTTGTTTTTGAAGATGATAACTTCCTTGCATACATAAAGCCTTCGGGATGGATTGTGGCTGCTCCGAATCCCAATGTTAGAACAGCGTACTCTAATATGAAGAATTGGTTAGAATACCAAAACCGTGGCAATCACGATTTACATTTTGTAAATAAGATTATGAAGGATGTGAGCGGAATTTGCTTAATTGCAAAAAACAGGGTTTGGCGTGAGCACCTACAGGAAAACTGGAATGATTTCAGACAGGGAATTTATATTCTTGTTGAAGGACATCTCCCTCCTGATGACCAGTTAGAATGCAAAGAAGAGGATGGAGAACCAGTACAGGTTCAATATAGAACTATGCGAGCTACTCAGAAACATACCCTACTAAAAGTAGATGCTCCTATGGAAGCTGTTCACTTAATAATGCCATCACTAAGGCGCGAGGGTTGTATTATTATAGGAAAAGGTAAAACGGCCCCAGATCCATTGAAGAGAGAAGGTGTACATATGTTCGCTCTTGAAATTACTGGCCCCAAAGGAGAGGAAATTATGATTAAGTCCAGAGTTCCTAGAGAATTCTTAGGGCTTATGAAAGGAGGGGATGTTCCTAAACCTGGAAAACGAAGAAATGCTGAGGTTAAGTTTGGCACAGCTGATCGAGGAAAGCACAAGTTAAAGCAACGAATGACTCACGCTAAAAGTACTACGAATCCCACCACCACCACCACCACCACCACCACTGATAATGACTCTGTAAAAGAGAGGTAATTTTATCTTTTAAACATCGTATAATGTCTTCAAACGTATATATAGTTTCAGCAGCAAGAACTCCAATGGGGAGTTTTTTAGGTTCATTATCATCTGTGCCAGCAACGAAGCTGGGCTCTACGGCAATTCAAGGTGCATTAAAAATGGCAGGGCTTGATCCTAAAGAGATAGAAGAGGTATATATGGGCAATGTATTACAGGCTGGTATGGGGCAGGCGCCAGCACGTCAAGCAGCTATTGGTGCTGGACTATCTGAGTCTGTGCCGTGTACAACAATCAATAAAGTTTGTGCTTCAGGGATGAAGGCCATTTCTCTTGCAAGGGCAACAATTGCAATGGGTGAGGCTGAGATAGTCATCGCAGGAGGCATGGAGAACATGTCACAGGTGCCTCACTATTTAGACGCGAGGAAGGGTAGTAAATTTGGTGACATAAATATGCGTGATGGGATGCTTGTAGATGGTCTTACAGACGTTTACAATAAAACCCACATGGGTAATTGCGCTGAACTGTGTGCTAAAGAAAACAACATCACTCGTGAAGATCAGGACTCCTTTACAGTCACAAGCTATAAGCGGTCAGCACATGCTTGGGAAAATGGCGCTTATAAATCGGAAGTAGTTCCTGTTGAAATCCCTCAACGCAAGGGAGATCCTATTGTATTCTCTGAAGATGAAGAATATAAAAATGTGAAGATGGATAAGATATCTACATTGCGACCAGCATTTGATAAAGAAGGAACAGTAACTGCTGCTAACGCCTCTACTTTAAATGATGGTGCTAGTGCTGTAATTCTGGCATCTGAAGAGGCCGTTAATCGTCTTGGCCTAACACCTATAGCAAAAATAATTGGCTGTGCTGATGCAGCACATGATCCCAAGTGGTTTACAACTGCGCCATCATTAGCACTTCCTATTGCCTTAGATAGAGCTGGGATTAGTGTTGAAGATGTCGATCTGTGGGAGTTAAATGAAGCTTTTGCTGTTGTAGGAATCGTCAACAACCAAAAACTGGGTTTAAATCCAGAAAAGGTGAATGTTAACGGAGGCGCTGTATCATTAGGCCACCCACTTGGGTCAAGCGGTTGTAGAATTGTTGTGACTTTAGCTCATGCTCTTAAAGCTCGTGGATTAAAGTACGGTGCTGCGGGAATATGCAACGGTGGTGGTGGAGCTTCTGCATTGGTAATTGAAGCACTGTAACCTTTCTGATTCAAGATGTGCAAAGTTGGCTCTATAGGTATTACGTCAGTTGCGATTGCTCCATTGAGAATTTTAGATAGTGACACCTCAGAACAGGTGTCCCAAACCTTGGCCGGAGAACATATAGAGATACTTGAAAAGGGTAGGGGTGAATGGGTGAAAATCAAGTCTTTAAATGACAACTATGTAGGCTGGGCTGATTGTCGTCAATTCAAATTTAATTTAGATTCTAAATCAAACTCATGTATGCTGAAAAGCACCATGTCGAAGTGGAGAGATGAGAGTTCTGGCGCAGAATTATGGCTACCAGCTGGTTCCTTGTTAACTTATAATAATGATGGAGAGTATATGTTGTCTGGATCTGTTGTTATTCCTTATGATATTGATAATCCTATAGGAGAGAAGCAAGAGAGTCTATCAAAGACTGCTTTGAAATTTTTAAAGGCTCCTTATCAATGGGGTGGGAGGACTGTATCAGGCATTGATTGTTCAGGCCTTAGTCAGATAGTCGCCACACTGAATGGCATCACCATCCCCAGAGATGCTTCTCAACAAGTGAAATCAGGTGTTGCAGTTGATTGGGGTATGAGGTGCGAAAATGATTTGGCCTTTTTTGAAAATAAAAAGGGAGCGATTACTCACGTAGGAATTCTAACATCTAAGGACGGCATCATACACGCCTCAGGATATGTTAGAGTTGACAAGCTTACTGTAGACGGTATTTTTAATGTGAAAGAGGATCGCATTACTCACAAACTCACATGCCTAAGAAGGTTAAAATAAAGAGACTTAGCTGTAAAACCTGCCCCCCTCTTTTGCCTGTTTCCTAAGTAATGTACTGCACCTGTACCTTGTTTCTCCGTACTCATCTTTCAGAGCATCAATGATTTTCACCACTTTCTCTGCACCCCATTCGTCAGCCCAAACCAACAAGCCTTTGGGGTAATTGACACCCTTCTGCATCGCGATATCAACATCTTCAGGGCTGACAATTCCGTAGTAAACAGCATCTGCAGCTTCATTGATAAGCATAGCGATTATTCGTTCAGCAATTAAAACCTCAGTATCTGAATCAATCTCAACATTGGTGGTGCTGTCTGTTGAATTGTCTGCGTAATTGTAGAACCCCTTGCCAGCCTTGCGCCCCAGCCATCCAGCTTCTATTAATTTTAACTGAGTTCTGCTGGGCATAAATCGAGGGTCGTAGTAAAATGATTTAAATACAGATTCCGTTACAGCGTAGTTTACATCATGTCCTATTAAATCCATAAGTTGGAAAGGACCCATTTTAAAACCGAGATTCCTCATTACAGTATCTATAGTAGGAACATCGGCAATTCCTTCGTCAAGTATTCGGAGTGCCTCTCCATAAAAAGGTCTAGCGACTCTGTTTACAATAAAGCCAGGTGTGTCTTTTGCAATAACTGGAGACTTGCCCCAATCCTTCATAAGTGAAACCAAGTGAAGAGGTGTATCCTCAGATGTTTGAATGGCGGGGACAATCTCAACAAGAGGCATAAGAGGAGCGGGGTTGAAAAAATGAAGTCCCAAAACTCTTTCCGGATGGTTACAACCAGCAGCCAACGATGTGATAGATAAAGATGATGTATTCGAGGCAACAATGCAATCACTGCTTACAACGGTCTCAATTTGCTTGAACACACTGTGTTTAACATCCATATTTTCGACTACAGCTTCCACCACTAAGTCGCAGCCCTCAAAAAGATCTATTTGTGTTGATCTGGCAATACGACCTTGGATATCTGTAGACTCTTCAAGTGTAATTCGCTTCTTTTCAACAAGACGCGCCATTACTTTTGCAAGTTTTGAGGCACTTTCATCAAGGGTAGATTGTGATAAGTCATATAGAATTACCTGATGACCCGCTTGAGAAGCTATTTGGGCTATACCGGCCCCCATTGCTCCAGCTCCTACAACACCAACTTTATTTGTTTGCATAGTACAAAAGTAACGACTACAAACTGATAGTAGCTATATACAAAATTGATAAAAATTGATAGACTTATAAATCTTTAATTGCAGGTATGAAAACAAATTATATTACTGAATTACCCGAAAGGAAGCATGCCGTTGATGAGGTGCTAAATCACAACAGGTTTCTTTTAAAACGACTCAGACAAGAAGAAAAGATCTCAATTCTTGCAGAAAGAAGCTTTAAATGGCTGCGAACAAAGGGGTTTGATTTTAATTACCACACCCATGTTGAGCCTTTGCCTGACGGACGGTTAGCCGTTATGTGCTTTGAGGAAGGCTACGTGCTAGAACCAGACGGGATTAGCTTACTTCCTTCTTCTAGCACTTCTCTGTTGTCTTGACTTCGCAAGAGATTTTTTGTTTTTCCTTTCGTGGAATGCTCCTTGAAAAGTAGGGTCAGCTTTGCGTTTCTGGAGATCAATATCCATTGCCATTTGTTTGGCTTCTGCCGCTTGAGTATCTTCTATGAGAACTTCCTCAGGCATGGGGACCGCTCTTATGACATTTTTAGAGGGCAGGTGCTTCTCAACAGCGCCTAAGTAGTACTCTTCGCTCGGATCGTAAAGTGTGTGTGCTACACCCTCTCTAAACGCCCTGCCAGTTCTTCCTATTCGATGGACATAATCAGATGAGTTTCTAGGAACCGTACAATTTATTACAAGCTTGGTTTCAGGAACATCTATTCCCCTGCTACTCACGTCTGTGCTAACAAGAACTCTGATAGCACCTTCACGAAAAAGGGACATTGCATAAAGGCGAGAGTTTTGGGCTTTGTTGCTGTGTAAGCCACGAACTCCACCAGAAACTGTACGCTCAAGGAATTTAGAAATCTGCTCCGCTTGCTCTTTGGTTCTCACAAAAACCAACGCTCTATCATTGGGGTAAACTTCTGTCAATAGGTGACTCACCATATTAAGTTTAGTTCGAATATTAGGTATAGCAGTTTTTAATTGAGTAACAGTTGCGACAGGTGTTGCTTGAGGAGTCGTCTCTATTCTTGTTGGCCAAAGTAAAAACTCCTCGCTTAGCTTTTCAACTCTCTCAGGGAAAGTCGCACTAAAGAGTAAGTTTTGGCGCTTGTTAGGGATGACTTCGAGAATATTCCTTAGCTGAGGCATAAACCCCATATCCATCATACGGTCAGCCTCATCAAGGACAAGAGTTTTTATCTTTTTAGGATTTATTCCGTTACGCAAATAAAGATCCATAAATCTTCCAGGAGTAGCAATGATGATATCACAACCTTTGGCTATTTGTTCTAGCTGTGTTTTAGGTCCCACTCCGCCATAAAGTGCAACGCATCTAATATCGGTGTAAGTGGCTAATGACTCAAAAACGCTATGAACTTGAATGACTAACTCCTTGGTGGGCACTAATACGAGAGCTCTTGGAGAATCGCCTTGAGCGTATTTTACCTTCATTAATATAGGAAGAACAAACGCTGCAGTCTTACCCGTTCCTGTTTGGGCTACGCCTACAACATCTTGACCTGCGTTAATAGGCGGAATGGCTTTACATTGAATCGGTGTCGGCTCACTGAACCCAGCATCATCAATTGCGTTTAAAAACTGCCTAGAAATTTTTAGTTCTTCAAAAGTCATATTGTCGACAAAGGTACTCGCGGTATCTTGCCGCCGCGAATGTTAGAATCCCAATTCGAAAATATCAGGCCTTTTTTTGACAACGAAGCCGCTGAAGCTGCAACTAATTTGGCGAAAGTGATTGATTGGGCAGGGCTATTAGCTCCTTTAGTAGGTAAGGAGAATGCTGTAGAATTAGCTAAAAACATGCTTCAAGTAGATAGCATTAGCGATTTTCAAGATGATTTAACATATCCATTTTTAGAGGCTTTGATAGAATCAACGACTGATGGCGTCACCCTAGGGTATAGTTCTGGTGCTTTTGAAAAAGATTTAGAATCTCCCACTCTGCATCTTACTAACCATAGAGACATCGTTCTTGATCCATCGTTAGTAAACGTAGCTAGAATGGGTAGTGGCTTTCCGTCTACTGAAATTGGCATTGGAGACAATTTGCTATCACATAAATGGTTAGAAGACTTAGTGAGGCTTAACAGGTGTTTCATTGTAAGAAGAGGAGGAGGGCCCAGAGAAAGATGGGAGAGTAGCCTTCTTGTAGCAACATATATAAGGTATGTTGTGAAAAACGGCAATTCTGTTTGGCTAGCCCAAAAAGAAGGAAGGGCAAAAGATGGAAAGGACAGCACCTCTCCAGCTCTTATAAGAATGCTCATTTCGGAAGGAGGGAAGGAGGCTTGGGAGAAGCTTAATGTCAAGCCTGTGAGCATTTCATATGAGTGGGACCCTTGTGATTACATGAAGGTTAGAGAGCTGTTGATAAAAGAAAACGAAGGGGAATACTTAAAAGAGCAAGGTGAAGATGAGATGAGTATGGCAAGCGGAATGACAGGCTGGAAGGGTAAAATTCATTTAGAATTTTGCAAGACTGTTCCTTGGAAAGAAGTGGAGGGGAAACGTACTGAAAGGGCAATCGCGGAGCTTGTCGATAGAGCTATATACATGGGATACAAGATTTTCCCTAACCAAGTTATTGCCGCTGACAGATTGGGCCTTGAAGAACTTGTGGGATTTGCCTCAGAAATTAAAGTGACAGATGAAGACAGAACTTTGTTTTCAAATAGAATTGACAAGGTTGTCGAAGAGGTTGGGACAAATATTGCCAGCAAAGAAAAAATACAAAAAACTTTTTGCGAAATAATGGTGCAACCTCTCTTAGCTAAATATAAGGTTTCTTTAGAATCTAAATCTTTTTAATAGAGCTTCTACGGGCAAGCTCAGCGGTGACAATTGCTCCTGCTATAGCCGCATTTAATGATTCGGTAATCCCACTTCCAGGAATAGCCCATGATTTATTACAGGCATTTGCTAAATCTTCACTTACACCATGGGATTCCGATCCGATAACTAATGCCTCCGGGGAAAAATCGGAATGATATAAGTTCTCTCCGTCAGTGTCTAATGAAACTGCCTTAAGTTTAAACTCCTTCAACACTTCAACAGGGTCTGCAATGCAAATAGGGATTTTAAATACTGACCCCATAGAAGATTGTATTGTTTTAGAATTCCAAACATCGACAGTCTTAGGTGAGCAAATAATCCCAGATAAACCAAACCAATCTGCAGTTCTTATCAAAGTTCCAACATTTCCAGGGTCAGCCAAGTCATCTAAAATAAGAATTGTACCAATGCCATTATTGTCATTATTTTTCATCTTTTCGACAACATCTGAAGCGTCTATCTCCTTAATCTTCCCAACTGCAAGTACACCAGGTGCTGATTTTAAATTCGACATAATCTGCATGTCTTTCGAACTCACATCAATTATAACGACCTCTTTTTTTTCAGCAAGGACTTTAATAACGCTAAATTCAACACCACTAGTTACGTAAATGCGTAAGGTCTCAAACCCACTATTAAGCAATTCCTCAACGCCCTTGTTTCCCTCCACAACCATAAGTTTTTCGGCTCTGCGATTTTCTCGGTGTCGAAGCGCTTTAATGGAATTTCTTTCGTTTTTTGTCAACATAAAAAGGTGATCAGATTTATACCGCCCACAAGTTACGTCCTAATATTTGTGTTGTGCTTTTTATCTCCTACTCAAGGTAACTTCTAAACAAACTCTGACCATCTCTAAAATTTCAGTCTATTATAGGTGCACTTCATTTAGGTTTAGGTCATCCGTTCTAACAGTCTTAGATTTGCAAAAAACAAAGATCATGGGTTGGTTTCAGAGAAATACTGAGGGTATAAAAACAAAAACTATTGAGAAAAAGGAAATCCCCGAGGGAGCTTGGTACAAATGTCCGAGTTGTAAAACGGTTGTTTCTGCTCAAGAACACGAAGATGATCTCTGGGTATGTCAACATTGCAGTCACCATGAGCGTGTCGGAAGTACCGAGTATTTTGCATTATTATTTGACAATGGGAAGTGTAGAAGTCTAGCTCCGAAAATGATTTCCCAAGACCCCTTAAATTTCACTGACACAAAATCTTACCCAGACAGATTAGAAGCTGCAAAGAAAAAGACTGGTTTAAACGACGCTTTAAGAGTTGCATCAGGTGAACTTGGTGGCAATCCAGTTGTAATTGCTTGTATGGATTTCGACTTTATTGGAGGCTCTATGGGATCGGTTGTGGGCGAAAAGATTGCAAGAGGAATCGATCATTCTATCAAGAAAGGCGTTCCATTCATTTGTATCTCAAAATCAGGAGGCGCAAGGATGATGGAAGCGGGGTTAAGTTTAATGCAGATGGCAAAAACCAGTGCTAAATTATCAATGCTCGCAAAAGCAGGGCTTCCATACATCAGTGTTTTAACTGACCCTACAACAGGTGGTGTAACAGCTTCGTTCGCCATGTTAGGTGACTTAAATATAGCTGAACCTAACGCTCTCATTGCCTTTGCAGGCCCTAGAGTAGTTAAGGAAACTATAGGTAAAGATCTTCCAGAAGGGTTTCAAAGATCTGAGTTTTTGTTAGAGCATGGATTCCTTGACGCTATTGTACCAAGGAGTGAATTAAAAGCCAAATTGGATTTCTCAATTAGGATGCTACATGCTTCAAATTAAAAAGTGTTATTAGTAACTCTTAATGTACCTTTGCACAATTATTAATAAATCCGCATAACGGACATCTAAAGATTTCGCCATGTACTATTTAGACTCAGAAAAGAAGAAGGAATTCTTCAAAAAACACGGGAAAGGAGCAACTGACACTGGTTCTCCTGAGGCACAAATTGCAATGTACTCATTCCGTATTACGCACTTAACTGCGCATTTGAAAAACAACAAAAAGGATTACAACACTCAGCGATCGCTCATTGCGTTAGTTGCTAAGCGTCGTAACGCTCTAGATTATTTAACAAAGAAAGATATTACACGCTATCGTGAAATAGTAAAAGAATTGGGATTACGTCATTAATTCTAACCATCTTAGAATCACAACGCCAACTGTCAGCCCTATCAGGCCTGTAGTTTGTTGTGATTTTTTGGTTTTTACGGATTGATAGATTTGGCTTGATTTTTGATGCATAGCAGAGCTTGATTGAATTGAGGAAGGCAAACATAGGAGAACAAACGAATTTGGATTTAAAGAGATATTAAGAGAGATAAAAAGAAGAAATGAATTACAAGGTACACAACCAAACAATAGATCTCGGTAACGGACGCGAGATCACACTAGAGACTGGGAAATTAGCAAAACAAGCAGACGGCTCAATCGTTCTGCGTTCTGGAAATACAATGCTTTTAGCTACTATTGTTAGTAGCAAAGACGCAAGAGATGATGTTGATTTCCTTCCATTAACTGTTGATTATAGAGAAAAGTACGCTGCAGCGGGAAGATTCCCCGGCGGTTTTTTTAAGCGCGAAGCTCGACCTTCTGATACAGAAGTTCTAGTTATGCGCTTAGTCGATAGAGCTTTAAGACCTATGTTTCCTTCAGATTACCATGCTGGAACACAGGTTATGGTTCAACTTATGTCAGCCGATGCTGAGGTTCTTCCAGATAGTTTAGTGGGATTAGCTGCTAGTGCGTGTATCGCAGTTAGTGATGTTCCTTTTAACGGGCCTATCTCTGAAGTGCGCGTAGCACGTATCGATGGCGAGTTCATTATCAATCCACATCGCACAGAACTCGAGTCTGCTGACATCGACATGATGGTTGCAGGTACTATTGACAGTATCGTAATGGTAGAGGGAGAGATGAGTGAGGTTAGTGAGAATGAAATGGTTGAAGCTATTGAAGCTGCTGCTAAAGCTATCACTGCTCAGTGTGAAGCCCAAATCGCTCTCGCGAAGGCTGTTGGTACTCACGGTGTTAGTCGCGAATATTGCCACGAGGATCACGATGAAGAGCTGAAGGCTAAGGTATTTGATACTCTTTACCCAACGATGTACGCTGCTGCTCAGAAAGAAAAAACTAAATCAGACCGTAAAGCTGCCTTCAAAGCAATCGCAGCTGATTTTGTTGCCACTCTTTCTGAAGATGTGACCAAGGGAAAAGCGTTTATTCTCAAGTCATACCTACACGATGTTCAAAAGAAAGCTATACGCGATTTACTTCTTAACGATGGTGTTCGTCTTGATGGGAGATCGTCAACAGATATTAGAGACATCTGGGGTGAGGTGAATTACCTTCCAAGTTGTCACGGCTCAGCTCTCTTCCAACGTGGAGAGACTCAAGCTCTAACTACTCTTACTCTGGGAACTAAGCAAGATGAACAACTTATAGATGGGGCACTTATTCGCAAGAAAGAAAAATTCATACTTCACTATAACTTCCCCCCGTTTTCAACTGGAGAGGAGCGTCCACTTCGAGGAACGAGCCGTAGAGAGGTAGGACACGGAAACTTAGCTCTAAGAGCTCTTAAGAAAGTTTTACCTCCTGTTGAAGATTGTCCTTACACAATTCGTCTTGTTTCGGAGATTCTTGAATCTAACGGTTCATCTTCTATGGCTACTGTTTGTGCTGGAACTCTTGCTCTTATGGATGGTGGAATTCAAATCAAAGCTCCTGTTTCAGGAATCGCGATGGGCCTAATCACAGATAAGGAGTCTGGTAAGTACGCCATTCTTAGTGATATTCTTGGAGATGAGGATCACTTAGGAGATATGGACTTCAAAATAACTGGAACTGAAGACGGAATTACTGCTTGCCAAATGGACATGAAAATCCAAGGTATTGGAATGGATGTGTTGCGTGAAGCTTTAGAGCAGGCGCGTGAGGGTCGTCATCATATACGTCATGAAATGATGAAGGTTCTTGATAAACCAAATGATGACTTCAAACCACACGCACCACGTATTGTTGCATTCAACGTTCCTGGAGATGCTATCGGAGCAATCATCGGACCTGGTGGGAAAATCATTCAAGAACTTCAAGCTGAGACTAACACCGATATTTCTATCGAGGATATCGACGGTGAAGGTCGTGTTGAGGTTGCTGCTTCAGATAAAGCTGCAATTGATGATGCCGTTAAGCGCATCAAGCAAATTGCATTTCCACCTACTGTTGAGATAGGTGAAGTATATGAAGGGAAGGTTAAAACTATCATGCCTTACGGAGCCTTCGTTGAAGTTATGCCAGGAATTGATGGTCTACTTCACGTAAGTGAACTTGAGTGGAAACGTGTTGACAATGTTGAAGACATTCTTAAGGAAGGAGAAAATGTTAAATTTAAAGTTGTAGGCCGTGATCCTAAGACTGGTAAGATTAAGTTGAGTCGTAAGGTTCTTCTTGATAAACCTGAAGGTTATGTAGAACCAGCTGCGCGTCCTCGTAATGATAGAGGAGATCGTCGTGATCGTGGAGAACGTCGTGACAGAGGTGATCGTGGAGAACGTCGTGAGCGTCGTGACTAAAGTTGAGTTAGGTGGAGGGGGTGATTATACATTAATATGAGATATAGAAAATAGAAAATATATGAGGCAGCTAAAAATAACGAAACAGGTAACCAATAGGGAGACCGCGTCGCTTGATAAATATCTTCAGGAAATTGGTCGTGTAGATTTAATTACCGCCGAAGAAGAAGTTGAGTTAGCTCGTAAGATTAAAGCTGGAGATAAAGTTGCTCTTGAAAAACTTACAAAAGCCAATCTACGTTTCGTTGTTTCTGTTTCTAAACAATATCAAAACCAAGGATTAAGCCTTCCAGACCTTATAAATGAAGGTAATCTGGGGCTTATTAAAGCAGCACAGAGATTTGATGAAACTCGTGGTTTTAAATTCATCTCTTACGCGGTTTGGTGGATTCGTCAAAGTATTCTACAAGCTCTTGCGGAACAAAGCCGTATTGTTCGACTTCCTTTAAATAAAATCGGGTCTATTAACAAAATCAACAAAGCTTTTGCTAGACTTGAGCAAGATTTTGAAAGACCACCTACTGCAGTTGAACTTGCTGAATCACTTGATATGACTCTTGATGAGGTTAAGCAGAGTTTAAAAAATGCTGGACGTCACGTGAGTATGGATGCTCCACTTAAAGAAGGCGACGAAAGTTCAAGTACGATGTACGACGTCCTTCGATTGGGTGATTCACCTTCGCCTGATGATATGTTAATGAAAGAAAGCTTACGTAAAGAGATTGAGAGATCCTTAAGGACTCTTACTCCACGTGAAGCTGATGTTATTCGACTTTATTTTGGGCTAAATGGTGAACATCCGATGACTTTAGAAGAAATTGGAGAGCGCTTTGACCTTACTCGCGAACGTGTAAGACAAATTAAAGAGAAGGCAATTCGTCGTCTTAAGCATACTTCAAGAAGCAGAATTCTTAAAGGCTACTTAGGCTAGACCTAACATAATACTATTAGAAAGAGCACTCGATTGGGTGCTTTTTTTATGTCCAGACTTTAATGGGAATCATTTCATAAGGAATATAAGATGATGGATCTTGTTATATACATTAGAAAGATGAGAAAGGAATTCGCGATGATATCGTTTCATTAAGTAAAGATGTTCATATTTGCACTATGAGTAAAAGAGTTTTTGTCATATTTATGATTATAAATGTAATTGTTTGGGCATCTATTCAGGGATGTACAAAAATCACATACACAACTGACTCTAGCTCAATTCTTGAGTTTTCGGATGATACTCTGATGTTTGATTCTGTATTTACAACAATAGGATCTATTAGTTTGTATTTATCTGTTATCAACCCTCATGATCAAGCGCTTCTTATTGATGAAATTGAATTAGAGGGAGGAGAGTATAGCAGCTACAGAATCAATATTGATGGGCAAGGTTTAGATTCTTCAGGTGATGAGCTTGTAAGAATGGAAGATGTGACTATTTTACCTAACGACAGTTTGTACATTTTTGTAGAAGTTACTATTGATCCTACAAATACGTCTTTAGCTTTTATTAATGAAGACCGCCTAAGTTTTAAAGTGAATGGCAACGATCAGTTTGTGGATTTGATTTCCTATGGTCGCAATGCTGTGTTCCATCACCAGCCAGGAAATTGGTTTAATTATAACAATCCACCAGAAAATGTTCTGGAGTGTGATGAGGTGTGGAACAGTGACTTGCCACATGTTATCTACGGCCCCATAAGGGTTGCGCCAGGCTGCTCTCTAACAATTGAGGCTGGAGCAGAAGTATATGTGCATTCAGGCAGTGGAATTTGGGTTCAAGGAGGAAGCCTAAATATTAACGGTACTATAGACGAAAAAGTGGTGTTTCAAGGAGATCGACTAAGCTCATCATATCTCGACTACCCTGGACAATGGGGATTAGAGTTTCCAATAGAGTTCCAGTACCAAGGTGAAAATATTTATTACACAGTAAGTAGGGGAGGGATTTGGCTTGATAGATCAACTAATTCATCTATTAATCACGCAATAATCAAGAATGCTAATGTGGGTATATGGGTAGACAGTTTAGGCCAAGGCGCTGAGTTTGCATTGAAACTTTCTAATACTAAGATTTACAATATGTCATCGATAGGTCTTCTGTCACAAGGAGGTTATATTAATGGGGTAAATAACCTAATTGCAGATTGCGGTGAAGCATGTGGAGCTTTTACGTTGGGAGGTAAAATTGTGATGCACTTGAGTACGTTTGCGAACTACTGGGTTGATGGCTCTGTTAGGCAAGGCAGTTCCGTTTATATAAATGACTGGTACGAAAGTTCAGGGGATATTATACAGCATAGACCTTTTGAAGAAGGAACGGAGTTCAGAAATTGTTTAATTTGGGGCAACAATGCTGAAGCAAATGATTTTGATGAGCTCGTCTCGAGTTTATACAACCCTAGTATTTATTCTAGCCCATTGTTTACTTCATGTGGATTAGATGTTCAAGATGAAGACTTCCCTAACAACCTGTTAGATGTAAATTGCACTACCGATATTGCTCCCGACTTTGTATCTACTTTTGATAGAAACTTCCATTTAAATGGGAATAGTACTGTTTGGCAAGGAGTTTCATCAACACCTCCTTTTGAGGCATCAGATGTGTCGAAAGATTTAGACGGACAACCGAGGTCAACCTTCAGCCCAGATAGAGGTTGTTTTGAAAGGCAATAGAGGAAACTTCTTGAACTAACTCCCGTATGATAGGTACATATTATTCAAATTAAAGATTAATGACTACTGGTATATTAGATGCTCTTACACAACTGTTCGCTCTTTTCGCTTCTGGACGCACAGAGAAGGAAGAGCTTGCGGGTAGACAAGCTGCAAATAGATATCTGTCAGGTCGTTTATCTAAATCAGTAGTCGATAGGTATTTAGCTATTTACGACACTCATTTAGAATCTTTTAGATTAAAGGAAAATAGCGGAGAAGTAACTGAAGCAAAAAGGTTATCTAAACTATCAACAAAACTCTTAAGAACGTGTTCTAGTATAAATAAGGAATTACCTCAAAGAGACAAATCAGTAGTTTACTTAAGGCTGCTAGAATTTGTTAATTCAACCGACGCACACTCTAACTCAAAGGGATTTCTAGAAGCTGTAGCATCATCTTTTTTACTTCACAATACGGATGTTTTAGGTATTCAAGCACTTGTAAACGCTAGCTCTCCTGATATTGGTCCAACTGAGGGTGCATTTATTTATGGTGAACTCGGGGGATATAGACTTTCAAATAATTCACTTTTTTTAGTGAAACATTTCGGCAATGAAGCAGTCTATTTGAATAACCAACCGGTTACAGATGGGAGTATATCTATAATGGTTCCAGGGTCTGTAATCAAAATTGAAAACAAGTCTAGGGTTTTCTTCAGTGATTTAATAAGACAGTTTTTAGACAGCCCTGAAGTTCCTAAGATTGATTTCGAAGCAAAAGGGCTTAGTCATTACTTCAAGTACCCTAAAGAGCAAGCTATTCATGAATTAAACTTGAAAGAAAGAGAAGGCACACTTGTTGGGATTATGGGTGGAAGTGGGAGCGGAAAGTCAACTCTTTTAAACATCTTAAACGGGACTATAAATCCTTTGTTCGGAAATGTGTTACTGAATGGTGTTGATATTCACGAAGAGGCAACTAAAGTAAATGGAATAATTGGCCACATCGCTCAGGAGGACGCACTTATCTCAGAGCTTAGTGTTAGAAAAAATTTACTTTATAGTGCAAAACTGACTTTCGGGGAACTCTCTAATACTGAGATTGATATTAAGGTTGATGAGACTTTAAAGAGTTTAGGATTATGGGAAATAAAGGACTTAAGGGTAGGATCAATCCTAGATAAGACTATTTCTGGAGGCCAAAGAAAGAGACTGAATATCGCTTTAGAATTAATAAGAGAACCTCTCGTTCTATTTGTTGATGAGCCCACTTCTGGATTATCGAGTTATGATAGCATTCAGATTATGGACTTACTTAAAGAGCTTTCCCATAGAGGGAAATTAGTTTTTGCCGTAATACACCAACCTTCATCTGAGATATTCAAGCTTTTTGACAAGTTTTTAATGTTAGATCTTGGTGGATATCCAATTTACTATGGTGACCCTACAAGTGTTATCCCATATTTTAAAAGAATTACGAATCAAGTAGATCCAAATCAATCAAGTTGTCTGCAATGTGGTAATATCAATCCAGAGCAAATTTTTGATACTATAGAAACTCGAGAAATTGATGAGTATGGGAATATATCCAACAATAGAAAAATCAGCCCTGAGGAATGGAATGGGTTTTATATAGAAGAAATTAAGAGCACAGAAGGACAAGAAGCTAAAGATTTAAATTTTCATAAGCTTGATGCGATAAATTCTTCACCATCAGGGATTTCTCAATTTGTAAGTTTTTTCTCAAGGGATTTGTTTTCTAAACTCACAAATAGGCAGTATTTATTAGTAAACTTACTAGAAGCACCTATGCTTGCTGCACTGTTATCACTATTTATGAGATACACTCCAGTGGGAGGCAGTTACATATATAAGACAAGTGAAAATATTCCACAGTTCTTGTTTATTTCAGTTATAATTTCATTTTTCCTTGGACTAAGTGTTAGTGCTGAGGAGATACATCGTGATAAGGCAATTCTTAGGCGTGAAAGATTTTTATTTTTAAAATGGGGCAGGTATTTACAAGCAAAAATTGCGGTAAGCTTTATTGCTTCACTTGCCCAAACAATAGGTTTTGTTGCTATTTCACATCTTATATTAGAAATCCCCGGTTTGTTTTGGATGCATGTGCTAGTGTTATTTAGTGTATCTATATTCGGGAATCTTATAGGATTAAACATCTCTGCAGCATTTAAGTCAGCCAAGGTGATTTATATGATAATACCTCTTCTCGTTATTCCTCAAATCATTTTCGGGGGAGCAATAGTCAGATTCGATAGGTTTAATCATTGGTTCACGCATGAGACACACGTACCATTCCTAGGAGATTTAATGGTCTCAAGATGGGCTTTTGAAGCTCTTGCTGTACATGCATACCGAGAGAACGAATATGAAAAGCACTTTGTAGAATTTGATGATGTAATTAAACATACAGCTTGGAGGAGAGATTTTTGGCTAGAAGAAATATGCAATTCTTCCAGAAATGAATCATGGACTGATCGTGAGTGGGAGAGGGCTGGTATAGAATTAAGGGCTTGGTCTATTGAAGTGCCAAAAGAAGGGCCCGAGAATCAAAGTGACTGGAAGGCTGCGTATAATATTGCATACCACAAGGCCTTTACGGCTAAAGATGAAGTCAAGGCAACGCTTATTGACAAAGGTGTTCTCAGACAATTAAAAGAAGACAATTATAACAATGAGATTGCCGAATGGGTTTTGCAGGAAGACAGGTCTGTTAGGATATTAGATCTAGAACAAGGGTTAAGCCCTGCAGCTTCACCGATTCATCATCATACACGAGATGTTTCGGGGTGGAATGCACCATATTATTCAGCGTCCAAAAAGGCTTTAGGGCAAGACATGAAGACACCGTTTTACAACGTGTTAGTACTATGGCTTATGACAGCTATTGCCTGGTGTGTTTTGAGATTCAAGCCCTTCAATTAAGACGAGTGGTGTTAATCTATCCTTCTGTTATAATTAACTTAAATGGCAGATCGATAATAGCATCATAGTCTTCTCCAGCTTCAAGCATATCCTCATCATCTTCCTCGTAATGCCAATTTACTTGAGCATCAACATTTGCGGATTCTATTCTTTTAAGTAAATCCATTAAACATTTTGAAGAGCTTGTATTAAAATACTCAAGATTGATGTTTACTTCAACGAAACCTTCTGAGCTGCATAATGTGTCTGTCCAAGCTATTAAAGACGAGTAAAATTCAATTGAATTTTCAGGAATACTACGGCCCGATAGACTGAGAGTTCTAGCTTCTACTATAAATGATACTTCAGGTGTTTTGGGTGTTCCTGGAATAAAGATGTTATCCATTTTAAGCTTTAATTGGTTTTAAGTGAACCGAAAGACAAAAGAGCAATTTATCTTGGTGCGAAGGTAATAACTCCGACTCAATGTTTCCATTTGAGAGTTTTGCAAGTTCTAATAGCCCCATTCCTCCACCACCGTGTTCACTCCTGCTATCTCTGGTCATCACGCTTTTTTTCAATGATCGAAGTTCATCTTCTGAAATCGTATTAATAGCACATAAAGCAGAAACCAACTCGCCTGATTGTTTAGTATCTACTAAATTAGTAGAACTGAGTGAGAACCTATTTTCAGATTCTGACTTTGAAAAGACAAATAATGAATCAGAAGTAGATGAATGGTGTATTAAATTTTGAATTAATTCAACAGCAGCTCTAAATATTTTTTTTGATTCAGGACGTGTAACTGTAGAATTAGAATTTAAATATCGCTCGATCCAATTAAGAATATGAGTAGAAGTCTGTTCCTTAAACACCCCCCTGTACGAGAAAATTATTATATCACCCTGTGCTACAGAACTTTGATTGAGACTTGGTGTTGAACTATTTATTTCAGAGTACATATATCTAAGTTACATGGATTATCCCCAAATTTGCAACATCATGAAGGGAGAATTCAACAATGAATGGTTTGCAGCTTGGTTTGACTCACCTGCCTATCATATTTTATATGGTAATCGAGATAATGATGAAGCTTTAAACCTTATCAAAAACTTAGATGTAATTTTATCCTCAGAGATTAAAAAAGTTCTTGATGTTGGTTGTGGTGCTGGAAGACATGTCGTAGCTTGGGAAAAGCTCGGCTATAACGCTAGTGGATTCGATTTGAGTTCAGAGAGTATTAAGCTAGCTAAGTCTAAGTCCACAAACGCCGACTTTAGAGTCTTAGACATGAGAGATTTAAAGAACCAAACAGAATGGTCAGATGAGTTTGACCTTATCTCAAATCTATTTACCAGTTTCGGATATTTTTCTAAAGAAGAAGAGCACAAGTCAGTTCTAATTGGATTTAATCACGCTTTAAAGCCTGGCGGTTTATTAATCTTAGATTACCTAAATGTTCCGTATTCTCAGTCTAGGCTAGTGCCATCAGAGGTCGTGAATATCGATAATTACACTTTTATGATAGAGCGATATCTAAAAGATGGATTCTTTCAAAAATCAATAAGTTTTAAATCTCCTGAAGGGGAGGATTTTAATTTTATTGAACAGGTTAGGGCATGGACGGCAAATGATTTGAAAATACTATTATTAGATGTAGGTTTGCAAACCGAGAAAATATTTGGAGATTATGATTTAGGTGATTTCTCTGATGATTCTCCTCGATGTATTATTGTTGCTAGAAAAATACTTGATTTATAAATGATATTAACAAGCTTAGCATTATTAATTGTTGC
>DQKQ01000263.1 GCA_015660615.1 Flavobacteriales bacterium | reverse complement strand
TCATTCCATCAGCATCTACAGATAGCTTTGTTGAATTACGCTCATCATCGAAGGGTACTAAAATT
Organism: Flavobacteriales bacterium; assembly: GCA_015660615.1. Classification (GTDB taxonomy): domain Bacteria; phylum Bacteroidota; class Bacteroidia; order Flavobacteriales_D; family Sanyastnellaceae; genus UBA974. The sequence goes on along the minus strand of DQKQ01000263.1, from coordinate 5,556 downwards.
GTCCCTGTTTCAATATCTTTAATCCGATAAAAAACTTCGTCTAAAATAATCGTCTTGATACTTCGAGGTACCTTATACGCTTTAGCTTTTCGCTGAGTTGTTATGTCTTCTATGAAAAGTCTGATCGTTGCCTTCGTATTCTGACGATATTCTGGTCTCAAACCGAGAGGGTTTATCATAAAGTCTCGTACTGTAAAGCTTGAAGAACCACGCTCAGATTTTTTGACTGTAACAGATCCGGTTTGATACGCAACAGTCTTATCCATAGAAGACCAAATCTCATCTAACTCAAGTTTGCTATTCGTCTTCATGGTATCAAAGAATGTGCTAGAAAAGCCATTAAGCAAAAATGACGCAGAATATATTCCTGTCCTTCCAGCACCAGTAGTCGAGCCAGTATGTTGAGAAGCAGTTACATAAATTTTCGTCTCGTAGTCTGTTCCAATTCCTCCGCTCACAAGTGTAAGTAATAAGCAGTTTTCACCCGTCAACTCTGTTAATGCGGAGCCGCTCTTTAAATTTTTGTTTACACCATTGACAGTATTTTTGAAAAACAAACTACCAGATGTGTTAAATACCAGACCCCTATGATCATCCTGAAATGAATCATCCCATGTAATAAGAAGTCGTGGAACCTTTACCCTATTCCTTGTATGTCTTGAAGCGAATCTTTTCGCAAAACGAGTCTTTGAATCCCAGCCGTAAGACCCACTAAACCCAACCCTAAATCCGTGATTAGGAATTAATCCAGCCAATGAACATGATATAACAGTTGTCACATCTACAGATATGTCCCCAGGGCCCTGCTCAAAATATTGTGACGCGCCGAAATCTGTGTTTGCAGAATTAATAGACCCGCTCGTGATATAATCAATATCACTAGATCCAAGATATCCGGCTCCACCTGAGCCAGTGATATTCCACAGAACGGCGGCGCCGCTTGAATAAGATGATGTTATAAAGTTTGCAGCATCGATATCACCGAAGTTATTTACATCACGTCCCGATCCTTCGGCGAAAGATTTCGAAAGTGGATATGCAACAACGTAAAAGTCTCGTGGAACAGGGGCCCCTAAATTTAGCTCAAATAATTGAAGCTTCGCGTTAAAGGAACCGTGATTTAAATCTAACGTCGATGCTGTCAGCGTGTGTAACGTAGCATAATCAAACTTTAGAAGCAATCGTGAGATTTCATCAACGGATGATGTGATCCTTGTAGTTCCCGACATGTACGTCGATTCATCATAAAGTTTAAAAAGGTCTAAAGTACCAGCTCTTCCAAGGTTCGCATCCTCAGCCTTAAACTCATTGTTGATTATTTTGTTAGTGATGTATGTATCTTTACTGGCAGTAATGATTAGAAACATTTCTTTCCCTACCTTACGGACGCAATGATATCTGCAGTGGGATATTTTAACTCGAATATAGACCCACCTGGGCCGACTACCATTTGCTGGAAAGTATTTGAATCGACGTTAAACGATACATCGCTATACTCTCTTTCTTGAGATGTTCCCACGAGATTGAAAATTGTAAGATCGATCATAGAGATAACTCCCTCAGTATTCAGAATAGTGTTCTGAATGTCTGCATACGCTATGGGCATATCAATCTGAAAATTTTCTGTCTTTAAAATCTTTCTTAAATTTCTGATACACGTTTGAGCTACCTGAGTTTTGTTTGCAGACGGGTGCGCGGCGACTTCAAAAGTAATTCCGAAATTGACGATTCTTGCATCAAGAATATCATAAGCATCGCTTACGGCTCGAAATTCGTTTAAATACTTTCGGAGATTCTTCTTTAGAGTATCAGAGCAAAGTGCAAGCTTTTTCTTCCTATTCCTCCCAACAATATAAATTTGAGATGCCAAAGAATTGTTAGGGTTCGGACGAATTCCAACTCTGAATACTCTTCCAAATTTGTTAGGTAGAGTGTACACTCTAGAAATCAAGTCTGCTTTCGTAACAATTCTGTTCTGAGCAGCTCTCGATGATGGGATCTGGGCGCGAAGTTCATCGATCGTAGGAGCTCTATCACCTCCTGCAGCGGGTGAGATGTTACTCACGTCTACAGACGCTCTAACCGTTTGAGAATCTGCTGCGTTCGCAGAAGGTGGGAATGTCAAGTAAAGAGTGTTAACTGTGCGGACCGTCCCGGCTGCGACATTGTGTTTTAACCCGCCTCCGAACCGGTAGATGATTGTTAACTTTGTGTTCCTGGGAGCTATTCCTAAAGTCTGGGTTTGTAACATAGCGTTAGGATCAATCGCGAAGCGTCCGAAAACTTTCTTTCCATATAATGGTAATGCTAAATCTGAAGGATCTGGAATAATATCGTTATCTAAAGTCTGAGCATCTCCTCCACCGAAGCGCAATTTAGTCAACTTAGTCGTATATTCATATTCTGCCATGAACCTATAAGGTGCAGGAATGACTTCTATAGCGGCAGGAACGTCATCAGCATCTTCTGTTGGATTTATAATAGCAGCAAAGACGGTATCTTGAGAAAGACTGTCTACTTCGTAATATTCATTTCCGCTGCTGTCTTTAACCGACACTATCTCAGTTATATTTTCATCCGGTAGAGTAATTTGTCTGAAGGCCTTGTGGGTATTGGGAATCGATATTCTCTCTTCTTTACGTGTACCTGACAGACAGATCCCGTCGCGACTAACAACAAATGATGTAAAGCTACCATCATCATCTTGCTCAACTCCGACGGCAGTGTAAAGATATTGCTCATCGGTGTCTTTCTCACCAAAATCTAAATCTTCGGTTAGCGAAAATGATACGCCGTCTTTTGAGGCTATCGCAGTCATTGCTTGAACGGTGGGTAATAATGTGGGTTCTGGTACAACTTCGCCAGCAACAGAACCGGCAGGAATCTCGAAATAAAACGTTACTGTGGCTACGGCAGGAGCGGCGCCGCGCACTTTCACACCGGCATTCCTTAAATGCTTTCTAATATTTCTGGATTCGATTGCTGTATTCCAGTTAAGCTCGTTAAATTGGTGGTCTAAATAGAATGACATTGAGTCACCCACAAATGACGCCATATCTAAGAGAAGACCACCTAAACTTGCTTCGGTAAAATCCTGAATTTTGTCTGGAAAATAGAGCCGAGCATGGGCTAGCAAGTCAGACCTAAAGCTATCAAAGTCCTTTGCCAAGTAAGTTCTTTGTCTAACATTCTTTAATTGCTTTTTCGCATTTATTGCCATCTTTTAAATCTTCCTCATGTCGCTGCAAAAATTATTACTTCTACACTTCTTCTATCAACGTTCAGTTTGGGAACGCTATAAACGATCTTAACTCCTGATTTTGCTATATCCTTATTATCAAATCTCTCAACAATCGGCTCAAACGTAATTGGAACGATATAGGGCATGTATCTTGCGATGGTTGTAGAAATCCTATTGATCGCTTCGCTTTGACCTGATTGGGTCGCCATCTCAAAAGAGAGTTCCATTAAATTCGCGCCGAAATCAGGGTGTGCAAGACGCTCACCGTGATTCGTCATTATAAGGTTAACAAGATTGTCATGAACTTGGTCTGCGTAGCTCGTATTCATAACGAGAAATGAATCACCATTCTCTGCAATCTGGACTGGAGTCTTTATTCCGACAGAAGTTGGAAGTATTTTTCGCTTTTCAGCTGAAACAACTTGGTCAAACCGCATACCGGTCGATTTGAATGTGTATGTTTCCTGATTTGCTTGTCTATCAACTGCCATATTCTGTTACCGCCCATACTAAATATTAACTTCTAAAATTGCTGTTCCGATAAAGGAAAACTATCCGCTACTCACCAGCTTCGTCTAATGTTGTGGTGCCGTCGTCTGCACCGATAGTAGCTATACGATTTACGAAACTAATGATCGCGACTGTCAAGTAATGATTAAGCGCGGCATCTGGTTCGCCAGCAGCGTCGGCCTTTAATTCCAACCCCACAAGGGTTCGTTGAGTAAATGCAGTAGAAATATCTTGATACAGTTGCTGTGCCGCATAATTCGTAAACTGTCCATAACCATCAAATGACTCGCCGGGAAGAGGAACTTCATCAGACGAAGAATCCAAATCTTTAGTGAATGTAGTTAAAGTTGTTGACTGGCCATCGATTGCAGGAACGTATCCCTCAGTATCTTCCTCACCCACGGCGGCGACCTCGGCACTGATTTCATCAACTGTTTCTGATTTTTCAGCGTCTTCTGCTACAATATCTGTGAGGTTCTTTATTGCGAGATCCTCGTCGCTCTCGACTTCATCCTGCGCATTCGCGAGATCGCCCATATTAGTAAGGTTTATGCATAGTATTTCTGCCATTTTTACTCTCCAAAAATTCTTTCTGACGCTATCGCTGGGTAGTTATTGTCGTGGGCGCTCTGTATAGAATCAACTTTTGATTGCTGTGCGATAGTTGTCCACTTCGTTTGAACGGTTGCCATAGCCTTCATCGATGCCCAAGCGGCCGCAAGACCGGCGTTCGGGCCCAAGAACCACTGCCAGTTTGCGCTGCTTGCACTTTGGCCGCTTGTCATAGCATTAGCATTATTCTCTATACCAGCAGCTAATTTTAAATCACTATCGATTATTGCTGCTACGAGAGCATCAGCCCACACAACAAAATCGGAATACCTGAGATACGGCTCGGTTCCGCTGTCGCCTTGTCCCGCATCTAGTCTTGCATCGGCGGAATCGGGATTTGCTATCAAAATCTTTGAACCAGTAAGCTGGACGGTACCGTCGGGCATCAAATAGAGGGCCGCCAGATCCTCTCCAGCCACCCCCTCTTTGATCAGTCTTATGGAACCATTGATATCAGGAGCGCCATCAGGTAAGCTACTGTCTGTATCTGTATCAGATCTTCTTGCAAGAATTCGAACTTCATCTGACTTTAAAACAACTGCGCCCTGTGTCTCGGCAACCTGCGCGTCGAAATATGCTGAGTCCGCTGTTACGCCACCCGCCTCTGTGCTTGTATTTAATACTGTCGCAGCGTTCGAGCCTTGTTCATCAATATGAAAATTTGTATCTACCAATGTCTTCATTGCGATATAGATACGAGATGCATCATGTTCGAAATCTGGGTCACCCTCTGTTGGGTTATCTAATCGATTTATCTCTTCTTCTGTCGATGTATTTCCAAGAGGGTTTTTATTCGTTTCTGGATAAGGCTCTCTTCCGGTAACTTCATCGCTATCTATAGGTTCAGTTTCAACAGTTCTAGCCGCCGTTAGCTCTGGTTCGTCTAATACATCTCCTCCAAGAAAACGAAAGTCATATCGTCCTCGGCCGGCGACGAGATCAATGGCACCCCAACCACCATCTTCTGCTAATGCTATTTCATCTTCGGTTCTTGTAGCAGAAGATTCATTCGGAAGATCTGGAAGTGCACGTTCAGCGCTTGAATCAGGATGAGACCAGCCTCGGTCTTCCCCAAGACAAATAAGCGTATTATTTGAACCCTGAAATGCTAGATCACCAGGACGCTTAGTAAATCTCGGTACCGGTTCAGGTGTAAAAGAAAGATATGATAATGACGTATTGACGATATCTTC
>DQKQ01000159.1 GCA_015660615.1 Flavobacteriales bacterium | reverse complement strand
CCATCGTATTATTTATTAATTCTTTAGTATTCATCCCTCTTGAAATAATTTCAATGCCTGAATGAATAACAGAACCTAGAGCATCTGCCCAAGCATCATTCGCTGTGTTTTCCAAGGTCTTCATCAGTAGCCTCCGGGTTTTTAGGATCCATTCTTTTTGTGAAATCTAAATAGTTAAACATGTCTAAGAAGTCATCTTCTTGAAATTTACCTACCGGCGTTATACTTCTCATTAACTTAAGACCAAGCAGCATAGCAGAACAAACATGTGGAGGAATTGGTGGTAAGTCATTCCCATAGTAAGCAGATAACACTACTCTGAACTGTTCACCTATCCGTTTATGAGATAACCATATATGTCCATACTGTTTTCCGCGTTCTTTTTCTATTTCTTCTGTCTTGTTAATAAAGTCAGCTTCTTTCATCAGGCGCAGGGGGTAGTTTTCCGCAGTCTTTAATGATCCGCTCTGCTTGGGCGTCTGTGAGGTTTCGTCTTTTTGTGGCATATCGTCCTTTCCAGTGAGATATTATTGATTTTTTAAGTTTTTCTGTGTTAATAGCTGGGTCAAGATCAGGAGCTTCCCAACCCTCTGGTTTTATAACATCTAATTCAAATTCTCTTTTCGAACAATCTTTTGAAGGAGTTCGTACCTTGGATAAATTCGCCCTATGGACTTCTCTCCACCCATCATAAAAATTAAAGCCATGACGATAAGAGGTGCCAAGAGCAAAATAGATAAGATCAATGAGAGCATCAACTTCCTCCTCTAAAGTGTTTGCTGCAATATATTCTTGTAATTCTTCTAACATGCATCGAGTTCTAAATTCTTTTTCTTCTGGTACTAAGTGCCTAGAGATTTGTTCTTCATATTGTAAGCCGTACTTTTCATGAAACTCCTCAACATCTTCTATTAAGTCTGGTTTCCACATATACGGACCTCCCATAAAACGTTTCGTGAATACTTAGGAAATAATGGAGCAAGAAAACAAGATAAAAGGTTGCTATCATAATACTCCTTTAAATACTCGTAAGCTATTGTTAAATCATTACCTCCTGTCTCATACAGGACTGGTTCTATTTCTTTTTGACTAGCAAAGGTTCCATATCGATGTATGATCTCAAATTCTCTAGTTCTTAAAATACTTTCCATAAATTCATAAGTCATCTCATTAATATGGTTAGCTGCTGCTTTACCATTAAAGACAGGAGTACTTATGAAAATAGTAGTATCTTTAGTCGCTATTTCGTGTATATTTGCTAGAATTTTTACTACTTTAGGAACGGTGTTATGCTCTAATACTTCAAAGCAGGTGATCACATGAGGATCTATAAAGTTAATAGGGTTAAAAGAAAGGTCTTCAGAGAAATCGTATTCATCTTCTAAATGAAAATTAGTATCTCCCATTTTTTCTACAATTTTACGGTGGATGTCTTGAAAGTTAATGCGATTAACATCGATCGCCATATATTCTTTCGGAGTCATCTTCATAGTATATAGAGTCTTAAGTAAAGGTATCTCTTTACCACAACCTATATCTACTATTCTTGCTTTTTTGTATAATTTCTTCTTTCCTAAATGCTTAACAACGTGACTCCATCGAAAACAATGCGCTAAGTAATCTCGATGTATGAAGCCACGATCTTCTGCTTGGTCTATTGACAAATGAGTCTTATCAATACTCCGGCCAGGATCCTGCATAGTTGTTCTCCTTTTTAGGTGTTACATACGCGGTCATAGTTTCATTAGTAATACTTGTTTGGTAAGTAACTGACCAATAACGAGACAGTTGATCATACCACCATCGGGCTGCTCTTACTGTCAAGTGAAGACCTTCATTCATCTTCTTTGGACCCCATTCATCTTCTATTAAAGATATCGAAAAGAAACCTCCTTTCTTTGTTTTCTTGTGCATTTGATATAAAACAGCGTGCATTTTCTTTTCTGGTAAATGCTCTAAGACATAATTACAGATAAGCCATTCACTATCAGTGACTTTATCTGATAGGTCCCATAAACATTCTTGAGAAAAATAGAAGCGTGTTTGTTCTTCAAGTTTCTCTGATAAGCAATTAGGAGCAAGGTCTATAGCGTGTAGAAAAAATCCTTGATTAATAAATAATTTAGCAGTGAGTCCTGAACCACAGCCCCAATCAGTAATATGTTCTTTTTCTTTCATACCTAATTCAGCAATAACGTTTTTTACACACGTGGCTCCTCCTCTGTAATAGAAAGAATTCTCTTCGTAACTACGATCATTCCATACTTTTGTATACTTCCGTAGTGCTTCTTCTCGGTCAGTGTCCATTAGTACCTCTTTATGTCAGTGATGCATCCTATTGGGATCACACATCTGTTTGCAATATATTTTTCTTTACTTTCTTGATACTCTATGTTATGCACCATAAATAATGAGTGCTTTGTTGCTTTGAAAAAATAACCAACGGTTTTAACTGGGATTTCTTTTAACGCATTTAAGGCTTCATCATATTGCCTCCAAGCGGTAGTTTCGTCTCCAGAGCCATCGAGATCACCCGCATCATTCCAAAAAACTTCTATTGGATCCTCAATCTGTAATTCTGCGATTTGTTTTTTGATTGTTTTGCGCATAAATCATGTGGACGATCATAACGTCTTCATCTGTTAAACAATAAGTAGCCGAGTCACAAGAACAACGAGAGAATGCCGGCGACTCATCAAACCATACTCTTCCAGGCAGACGCGTCGTGGTCTCCAGAATATAGTAAGAATTTGGCGATACACGCACCTCTTGTTGTTCCTGACAACTCGACCCAAGGAGCAGCACTATGACGATGCTACTTAGCCATTTCCAATGCGAGATCCAATGCTTCTCGCTTTGTTGATGCTTTAGTTCCGAACCACGCACTCTCTAGCCTCTTTTCTTGCTCGCGACCAGATTCGTGATCAATGTACCATGTAACTCCATTGAAGGCTTCCCACCATGTTCCATGAGAGGCTTTAATACGTGGCTGGCGTTGAACTGCAGTATAAACATCATCAGCGATTGGTCTAAAGTTACCAAGAAGATTCTTTTCTTTCTTCTTAATTAATTCAGGCTGATATAATTTAGCAACATATTCTTGCAATTTCTTCTCGCTGTATTGTACACTAACTAAACGCTCAGCACGAACTTTTAATTCTTTAAGCTGTTCTGAACAAATGCCCAGAGCTTCTTCAACTTTCAGTTTGATATCGTCTGTGAAGGGTTGGATGTGCGGAACTCTATAGGATTCACCAACTTTCCCAAGAGCCATTGTAAGGGTGTTTTGACAAACTACTCGGATTGGAGTGAAAAGAAACTTATCAGCTTTTCCCCACTCATGTGGATGAGAGATGAGAAGATAGGCATCAGTCTTGTCGTCACCTTTGATAACAAAATAATCTTTTAATTTAGCTAAGGCAAAAACGTGACGTCCTTCGTTTAGAGACCCCATGGTCTCCATTGTCATGTGACCAGCTTCGCAGAATTTCGTATAGAAATCAATAACTTCTTCATTTTGAAAGGGAACATATTCAGGTCCAGCCGGTCCAAGGACCTTGTTGTTGTCACTACGAACTAAAACATGGTTTCGTGTATCAGCTTGAATGTAACGTCCATCATGCTCAAAATACACATTCTTCTTTATTACTTTCCAATCTAGTTTCGCTGATTTAAGCATTTCAAGAGGCATCAGCTCTTCAGAGACCTGAGTACCTATTCCATGCCAAGGCTTTTCACCAGCATACGCCATGGTTTCTACGTTTGCAGTCATGGTTATCCTTTCTTAAGGTTTGGGAAATGAGTCGAGGACATATCCAGGAAAGTGAACCATGCTTTCCTCTCGTGTAGACATATCCCCGACTCCCCCGAAATTAGTTCAATATAGGTGGACAGGCAGGGCATAGGACCCTACCTGTCCGGAGGCAACACAACACTTCAAGCAGGGAGCCGAAGCCCTACTTGAGGCTCGAAAACTAATTCAATAATATTGCTGTCATTAGCAGCAGGAAGCTAGTTCCTACTGCTATTGCCAGGATCATAAACCCGATTTCAACGTCGCTGAAATCTTTACGCATTAACTGCTACAACTCCGAGCTGTTTGATATCACCACGAACCCAGTAGAAGTTGCTCACTGCCTGAATGGTCTGTACTGATTTTTCAAGTTGCGGGTATAGTTCTCTCATTTGAGCTTGCTCTTTAGAATCTTG
>DQKQ01000051.1 GCA_015660615.1 Flavobacteriales bacterium | reverse complement strand
CCGACTTGCGTGCTGTCCATCTTGTCCCAGAGCTCTTTCTCGTCCATGCTCTTACCGAGGAACTCGATCTCCTTTCCAGCCTCGTTCCAGCCGTCTTCGGGTATAAGTACTTCTGAGCCGTTATCGTAACGATGCAGCCCGCCAGACTTGTCGATAACCCATTCTGGAACATTGTACGCATACACGTGGCCAGACCTGCCGTGGTTCAGTGCAATGTCCAGTGGATTCGGGGTCAGAAAGACGCCAGACTTGACAGGGCTATCGAGCCAGTGCCTTTTCCAGTTATCTGTGTCGGGAACGTTGATGAAGTCGCCGGTTCTTTCTTTAGTGTCAGGATCGATCGCCTCCGGGTCCCAATCCTGCATATAGGTCATCTTCGGTTGGGGTTTAGCTGGTCGGAAACGGTTAATGTGATACAGAAGCCTCTTATTTTTTCCCTGGCCTCGAACAGCTTTCTCATCTAAACTGGTAGACTCTGGCGGCAAATCGTCTGACCATTCTTCAGGATCTTCGGACCATTCACCCTTACCGTCCCAAAAACCAGATTTAGCGCCAGGAGGTGGTGGGCGTTCATACCATCCTTCTCTTTCAATAAGATCTAGAGCTTCGGCATCGTGCATCCACACGCTATTAGAGTTAGGATTTACACCCTTCACTACTAAAACATTGGTGCCAGGAGGAACGTCATGACCCAGTTGTGTTGCAGCCACTAGCGTATCTGGACTAGCCACGTCATTAATATATCTAATGTCTCCGTCACGCGTGAAGACAACGTTACGCCAAGCAAAGTGTCTTTCAGGCCAAGACGGAACTCCGGACGCTTCCTTGATAATACTTCTAAGCTGGCGTCTTGTGATTCTCACGTTATACTCTAGTTGATTAGCGACACTATGAAGCCATAAGTAACTATTCCGGTGATAAAGATAAGAAATCCCAGCGTAGAAACTGCCATTATTAAATCTTTGGGTGTTATACCCCTCCACTCCATCCAATCTTTTATTTTTTTCATCTCGAACTCCACAGCTCATTTCTATCTCTATCAAAAATAGGGACGCCAAACTCCACAGCCAGCTTGAATATTTTCCCTATGACACCGGGTTGGTTAACCCCTGATTGATCTTTGAATCTTTCATCCTCGAGGCTTCGAACATTTAGCTTTATCTTATCCACCCACTTGCCAACAACGATTCCCATGGGTTTCCAGTTATCGACAAGCGCTTCGTTTGTGTTGCTCCAGTCAGCTTGATGCCACGTGGATTGATCAAGCACATAAGGAGTATTTTTTGCCATCTTCTCAGCAAACTCGTCTCCACGCTTAAGCTGGCCGTAGCGACTATAGTCTTTGGACACATGTGGAAGCTTGTTAATACCTGAAGACCTCTGTCTCTGTTCCTGCTCTTCGTCCGTGTAGCCTGCGTGTGAGCCTACATAGTCGTGCCAAGTACCAGTGAAAAGCTGATCATGATCGTTTGCAGCAATTGTGATCCTGCCTTTCACCCACAATCCTATCAGCAGTCCCGCGGGGTTTTTGAGTTTATCACCGGGCAAAGTCATGGTAGTTGATAACTCATCCTTGCTTTTTCCTACGAGCGGCTCAAGGCTATAAGCATCCTCCACCCAGTGAACGGTGTCTAGGGTAGAAAGAAATTGGTGGTCTGCATTCGCGTTGAACGCACGCTTGATTGCTTTACCACCGCCTTTGCCCGGGTCGCCACCGAAAAAATCTTCTCCAAAATCGCCAGAGGCTGCAGCCAGATCATGCACAAATCCCATAGGATCTTCAGTGAGCAAAGCTCTTATGTACTCGCGTAGGAGGTTCATCTCTTTCTCTTCTTTTGTTTGATCATGGCTTTTGCTTGTTCACCGCTTATATCAGTTTCCATTCCACGCCGAACTGTATCTACCACGCTCTTATACATCTCCATCATCATCTTTACGTCAGCTAACGCGTTGTGCCAATCATCGATACTAATGCCATAAGCCTTTGACACTACTCCCATTGATATGGAATGGTATCCCCAGTTACCGCGCCTTACGTATAATTTGTCAAGTAATTCTTGCGCTTGGGCATCACCTTCTTCAGCTTTTACTTGCGTTTTGAGCAACGGGACAAGATAATATTCCATGAGCTGTTTAGTATCTAAAACCGGATATCCGGGAAGACGACTGCTTGATCTAACATTTACAAACTTCATATCAAAAGCGGCGTTCTGAGCTACAAGCAATGGATTTGAAAATGATGCTACAAATTCAAAAAATTCGTCAAGCACTGCTTGTTCATCGCCAAATGATCTGCCGCTCTCGCCATATCGCGTCATGGAGAGAACATCGGTAACAGACATTTTTTTCTTCCCGCCATCGCCTTCTGGATCTTGAGATTTCTGCATCTCGATCTTGTCTAAAGTATCTTGATTGAGTTTAATTTTCTCATTAAACTCGCCCAACACGCTAGCATCTGAAGCCCAGGCGTTGGGATCTACTGCAATTGCTCCAATTTCAGTGAGTTGGCCCTTGTTAGGATCCAATCCTGTCGTTTCCGTATCAAAAAATATCCAAGTGTTGCTGGCATATCCATCAAGAAGCTCTAACACTCCTTCTATTGTCCGCCCAGAAAGTTTACTTTCCGACAAGAGACATTGCCTTATATATTGACGCAGTAGATTCATCCTAAAAATCTCGCGACGCCAGACGAGATCTCTTCTATTGAAGCTTCGAAATTATCTCCAAAATTTTCTACATAAAAGAAATCATCTCCAAATAGTTCTTCATACAGCGGTTTATTTTCAGACACAGCGCTGTGAGATCTTTCAACGGTCTTTTGTCCCAACCGCCTCCCGCCAGCCGCTCCTCTAGCTTGATCTCGTTCTACAGAGGTTTCCACAGGAACATCAACAAAAATCATAGCGACATCATATCCAGCACTTTCAAGTTTTTCTACTTGATTGGCTATCTCATTATAATTTCCGCCAGTACCGTCGACTAAAAATTCACCTCCAGCAGCCATGTGTTCTTTTTGAGATTCTTTAGCTGCTTTTCTTGCTTGGTTGAATAAAACCATATTTCTACTTAAAAGCCCTCTAAGTCTTTGGTATTCTGGTTCTAATTCTGCGACTAGTTCATTATCGCCGGATTCTTGAGCTTGAATATATCGATCGCGTAGTGGCTTATAGTCATCTAATAATGTTCCTCTATCCATCGGAATGTCTTCTGCCTTCATGGTTTCTTCATATTGATCATCGGGGTTTATTACTTTGAGCCTGCCATCGAGCCCTAAATTTCGAATAACAGTTGATTTTCCAGAGCCAGGACCGCCAGCCATAAAAATAACTTTGGGCGACTCGGTCTGCTCAAATAAATAGCGGATATATTCTCGAAGTAAGTTCATTAGAAATTCACTGCTCCTATAGTACTTATCTCTGGATACTTGTCTACCATCTTGTCTTTGAGGTGACCGATCTCTTTCCGCATCATCTTGCCGAAATGAACGTTGTCACCAGGTTTGGCAACAGTATTATAAAATTCATCAATCAGCTTGCTAGCAGTCCCTTGGCCACCTTTATCACCACGAGTCTTCATGTAATCGATGTACCACATTTCGCTACCACCACTTGACTTGCCTTGGCTGTGATAATCTAAAAACCCTATTACACAAGCGTCAGATACTCCCGGCACTAGTTTTCCTTTTCTCGGTTTCTTTAACCTTCTACCTGAGGCGCCGTAACGCTCCGTCTCTTGGTATTCGTTAAAGTATGCATCTCGTTGTGGTTTGCCATCTGGGCGTATATTGGGTTCTTTAACTGAAGTGTCGCAAAGGGCTATGCGTTTCACATTTCCAGCTCGATTATACGTGAGTGGAGAATCAAGGGTGCGAAACTCAACGCCCTCATTTAAAAGTACTCTTATGTACTCGCGCAATAGTTTCATAATAACGATTCCAACCTGTCCAGCCACTTCTTATAAATATTTTGAATAACGGGAATCAACTCTTGCTCAGTATAACCTTTGGAGCTGGCCTTACCCATAATTGTTTCCATGTCATATTGTAATAAGTCTTGCGGCTCCTGACCCGTTCTTCTAGACCTCCCAAGGATACCGGCAACGTGACCTCTCACTTCAGCATCGCAACCGTAGTATCTTTCAATATTCTCAGTGCTTTCCCACTTGGCTTCACCCTCAACGCAATCTTCGCTACTTAACATTTCTGTAGTATCACAACTGTGCTGAATTTCATGAGAGAGAGTATCAGCCAATTCGGCCGAAAGCCAGTCTTGAAACTCTTCAATTTCAGGATAATATCTGGGTAAATCTAAAGTTAGCACGAGATTTGAAGCTGATCTATCTTCCATATCGCATAAATAAGCTGCATCTATTCCTGCAGCCGCGTCATCATTAACAGTGAGACCAATATGAACCTCGTTAATGTTATCAAATGCATCGAACAAATTTGTTTCTAACACAGCATTGATTTCCATGCTTGGCTCCAATGATTGGAGCTGATCAAACGTGCTTGTAGTAAAAATAAAAGTGAAAATGAGATCTTCTAATTCGTCAACATAACGAGTCATGTCCGGCTCTTCTTGAGATTCGACAATCAGCATGTTGCGGATATATTCGCGAAGCAGAATCATTTCAGCACCTCTTCAATCGTACCCGTGATCACAATAGGACCGATGGCTTCGAAATTGTCTTTATCAAAGACAGGCTTAAACTTCCAATTGGACATCGCTGGCTTACCGCCCTCTGCTAGATTAGTAGCTATTGTCACATGAGGATACTCCGGACCCTTCATCGGAAGGAGTGAGCCCCCTAAATCTACAAGGGCCGTCATAACCATGACACCCTGAGCGATGCCGGTCACAGTAAGCGACAGCTCTTGCCCAAGCCACCGTCCGGGGAGACGACGCTTCTGGTTTGGCGGACTAATGATCGTCATGTGGTGTGCAAATACTTTCCAGCCCTCTGGTGCAAATGCAGCTAATTTTTGATGAGAGGCTTCGTCAAGAACTAGAGCGGTATACTCAATGCCATATCCCTGGCCTAAGTTAAGCTCCATCAAACTCATAGATTTAAGATATTCTTCTTGGTTATCTTTATCTTCCTGTTCCATTCCCTCTTTGTCTAGTAGCATATTTTTTTTGCTAGCAACTGACCAATCATATTCATTAGCTTCGCGTAATAATATTCTGACATATTCTCTAAGAAGCTCAATACTTAAATTACCGCCAGTGTCGCTCTTAATCCAATCTTGAGTAAAGATATCGATATCCCTAATATCTGTTATACGTGTCTTACGCCCGAGAGTTGTTAAATACTGCTGATAGGCCTTGTCTACTTCTCTTAGGGTTATTGGATCCAAGTGCTTTGCAAGATCTGGATGCATCTTCATTCTAGCAAGTATAGGATATTCTTCAAGTTCTGCCCACGTGTGTTCTTCATTCTTGCCTGCTTCATACATCGCAAACAGTCCATCAGCAGCTCCTAGCGCTCCACCGACTATCGGAATCTCCCCCATAGCAATCTTAATGAATTCAAGGCCGACATTCGCAGCGCGAGTTGCTATATCAGTAGAATCTGCATCATCTTGAAGTTGTTGAATGAGATCTAGAACTTCTCCCACAGTTTGCAGTTGGCTTGGATGCTCGTACATTTTAACTTGGCCTTAAAATTTGTCTTACATATTTTCGGACTTCACCCATGAATTCTAAATATGCTTCGGCTTCGGCTTTTGCCATGGCTAGTCCTATTTCTGGGCCCTCCAAACCTTGGGCTATAAGTTCCTTAGGATCTCCTGCTAAGGGGGCAGCAGAGAACTCTAGAAACCCTCTAACCTTGGCTTCTGATGGCGTTCCAGTTATTTCAGCAAAGTTTTCAAGGTGATCTGGACTTAAGCTTAATCGATTAAAATCCTTCTTAAGTTTAGCGGCAGTTTCTCGATTTAAATCCCGAAATCTTAAGAGAAAACTGATTGTTTTTATTTCGTCATTAGAATAGCGCATACGCTGTAAAGATGGAACTATAAGATCTGGAGGATTGTTTTTAAGAAGTGCGGCAATTTGAGCAATGTGATCTTGAGATCCGAATTCTGATAGTTCGACATCTAATCCAGGTAAAATCTGATCGAATAATTTCAGCTCTTGAACTAGGGACAAAAAATGACTAACATCTTGCGCAGATTTAATTCCCTTGATAAATTCTTCTGTAATTCTGTCTCCTGGAATCGGAGCGCCAGTTTCTGTGTCTATTAATGCATTATCTTCTAAAATAGCTTGCTTCGTCGCAGAATCTAAACTTGATCCCATTCGCCCTGCAAATCTAACCGCCCTAAGAATTCTCACGCGATCTTCATCGAATCGAAGCCCTGGATCACCTACTGCACGAATAATTCCATTTTCAATATCTTCCAGTCCGCCGACGTAATCTACAACTTCACTGGAATCCATATCGTAGAAAAGTGCGTTAATGGTTAAGTCTCGTCTCTGTACATCATTTTCGATAGTGGAAAACTTCACTGATGTTCCCTTGCCTTTTCCTATATCTTCTCTAAATGTTGCTATTTCGTATTCACCGCCGGCTTGAGTTTTTACGCGGACAACGCCAAAGCTTTTTCCAGTTAAATCTAACTTAAGTTTGGTATCTTTCTGCAGTATTTTAATTACTTCTTCTGGACTCGCGTTTGTTGCAACATCATAATCTTTGGGGCTCTTACCCATGATAGCATCTCTAACTGCTCCACCGACCAAATATAGTTCTCTCCCCGCATATTTCATTCGCGAATGAATATCTTGCAGATCTTTAGGGATGGGAATATCAAACGGCTGCCTCACTGGACTATCCTCCTGAGCCTCAACTAGCAATTTTATATACTCGTGGAGGATGTTCATTGTGGTTTCTTCCAAGCATCGCGATCCTGCATCATCGCATAGAGGTCATCATCCCATGGCCCTTCACCGCCCTTCATGATGCAATTGTTTACGGCCTCTTCAGCAGTAAACTCCTTGTAGATTTCAGGCTGGAACATCTCGTAATAGAATTCTTTATTAACACCACCAGGCTTGGTTACTCGGGTCTGATCATCAAACACCAGGTCACCCATCTCAACCCAACCATGTACAACCGGCTTAACGGGTTGCTTCCATTTGTCTGTTACCGTACCATGGACAACTTTGAACTTGCTCTTGTCATTTAGATCTGGATGCTTCTTACCCTCGTCGTCTGGATCCGATGGCGGAGTGTAATGCTGTTCAAACCATTCCTCGGCTTTCTGATATGCAAAGGGAAAACACATGCCTTGAGCTAGAACCTTCTGCTCCTCCAGGAACTCGGGTGGAGTAGCAGTGGGAGGAGCATAGACTTGGTTTTTCCATTTAGCATCGAAAGCGTTTCGATAATCTTTTTCAGTCCAACCGGTGGGTTCTAAAACTTCTGGCCATGGTACATCATCCCGCATCTCCCATGCGTACTCATCAATCGAATCCATGTCCCAAGGTAACTCTTGAGATGGTATGCCGAGACTGTCGGCTAGCTCCATCGCTTGTTTGATACCGTCAGGGCCTGAATCCATGAGCTCTTTAAATTTATCATCGTACTCGGTGGCTTCGATTAGCTCTCTTATGTATTCACGGAGTAGATTCAT
>DQKQ01000230.1 GCA_015660615.1 Flavobacteriales bacterium | reverse complement strand
CAGGAATTTCTGCGGATCGTTTATCTAGTTCAGGACGTGGAGATCTAGTGCCTATTAGTAATAACGCTACGTTAGAAGGCAAAGCTCTTAACCGCCGAGTAGAAATAGTTGTAAACTAATCGACAAATTGATTAATCAGATACCCCAGCGAATAGAGAGGTAAGCTGTCCTTGGTGGAGCAGGGTTATAGAATTTCCCATAAACTCCATTTAATTGTGGCCAAGCAGAGTATTCAGCATCTAAGATGTTTCTAGCTCCAAGCTCTAAGCTCATATCATATGGTAGGTTTACACTCACAGAAGCATCTATAACGCTATATGCATCCATAACGCTACTACCCTCATTGTTAAGAGGCGTCTCACCTATGTGACGTGTATTTAAACGAGCAGTTCCCCAAGAGTAATTAGAGTTTAATTGAATACCCCCAGATGTTCGAGGAGATCCTGGCAGTGAATTGCCTGCGTGATCGGTTTCTTCTCCGAAGTGATGAAGTGTCTGTGATCCATATGCTCTGATGTTAATTTGATCAGATATTATATAATCAATTTCAAGCTCTAAACCACTCATAATAAGCCCACCATCTATGTTAGCGAAAGCTATAGCGTCGTTTTCTTGAACAACTTGTAGAATTGCTGAATTAACACTCGATTGATAAGCGGTAAAACCAATCTTGACTTGGTCATAAAGTTGAGCGCGAATTCCCATTTCCATTCCGAAAGCGGACTCGCTATCTAGTTCGCTGATTTGTCCATCCTCTGGGTTGACGAGTTCGAAAGCTGTGGGGTCGCTAAACCCTGTGCTTGCTTGAGCAAAGAGCGAGTATCCTGGAGCAACTTCCCAACTTAATCCAATTCTTGGTAGAATCGTGCTGTGAGTTTTTTTGATAGAATGTAGGGTTGAGACATTGTCTGAGTAAAGTGGGGATGACGAACGATTTCGGAGCCCACCATAACCGGGTGTCCAGCCTGAAATGGTGCGCGAGCGATTGCTTAGACCTATTTGGCCTTCAATACGGAAGTTGTTTAAGCGAGTAGCAACCCAACTGGTGCTTACAAAATTTTGCTGCGCATTCATTGTCAGATCGTAACGCATCGGAATGATAATCCCAGTTGGGAGTTCAGAAGGTTCAGATTCCAACTCGGTGATATGAATTTTATCGTCAAGGTGCATAACAGTCATTTCAAAGTCTAAAGACCAAACATTGCCTTCGTAAATCCTTTTACCAGCAGAAGCGAGTAGACTGTAACCCGATCCAGATTCTTCTTTATATCCCTTATAGAACTGCGAGGTCCCGTATGGATTCGTCTTAGATGTGAAGCGACCTAGCAAGGAAGTCGAAAATTCCCAACCGCTGTTAAAAGTCTTTTCGAATTTATATCCAGCGATATCTCTGAGTCGAGCCACATGAGCATTGTAGTCCGCTCCAGGAGAAGCTGTAGGGAGTGTATCAACTTGTGATTGTTTGATTGCTCCAGGTAAAGCCCAGTCTCCATCAAAGTGTCCAGCCAACATTGAGTGAATTCCTCCAGCTTTATCGAAGTATTTAAATCGTAAATTTAGCTGAGTCTTATTATTCCACTCCCACGTTCTATACCCAGGGTTGTCAGTCATTATTGCTGAGATGCTCACACCCATATTTTCAAATCCGATGTCAACACCAGATGAAATGCGTGTGTTAATACCCAGGTCGTTATTTCCTGTTGTCCCAGCTTGAGAATGAACCCATGCGTGAGTTGCAGACTTTGTGAAGCTAGGAGTATAAATATTTAATGCGCCTCCATAAGCTCCACCGAATGATGCTGCAGCAGGTCCTGACACAAGACTTAAAGATTGGACAAGATCGGGGTCTATCCATTCTAATGGCGAGTTGCCATCTGCCTCAGTGAGAACGAAACCATCATAATAAAGCATTGTGTTTCTGACTGAGTAAGGTGAGCGCAGAGCTGATCCTCGTACGTGGAGTCTTCTCGATCCTCCGTCGCCTCGGGTTTCCATCTTTACTCCAGGAATACCATTTAAGGCAGTGCTTAAATCGGAAGCAGCAAAACTGTGTATAGACGCTGAATCGACAATGTGTAAAGCTCCGGTAATTAAAGCTTCAGGCGAACTTAATCGGTAGGCTTCGACTTGGACGGTCTCTAAAACTGTTTGGGCTGAAAGGTTAATAGAGCTATGACCTGCAGTAAAAATTACTGCAAGAGTTAAAAGATATTTACCCATAATCTACTTAAGAACGAATGTTCGTGTAATTGTTTCCTTACCATTTTGAATGCGCAAGTAGAAAGATCCGCGAGCCACATCAGATACGTTTATTGTTACAAAAGATGAAGTTATCTTTCCTGTAATTACGGTACGTCCGCTGTAGTCGATGATTTTATATTCTCCACCTAGAAGAGCTTCGGAAACTTCAATATTTACAATGTCAGACGTTGGGTTAGGGTAAATTAGTGCATCTGCTAATTCTGATGCAATAGTTGAGATTCCATCGTTTACTCCTGGTCTGAACTCCTTGATAATATTGGGCCCGTAACCTGGGTAAGAAGGTCCGTTTAGAGCCATGTAAACAGCTCCAGTATTTGGGTTGACACATATGTCACGAACCCTTTGATTAAACTCAGAAAAGTACTGGTCTTCAGATTCAACTTCTAAACCATCTTCGCTAAGGTGTAGGATACTCAATCGCTCATGTTGGCCTCCCAAACCACCAAGTACTGATAAGAGGATGCAATTGTTCCAGGCTGGGATAGCTGGGTGGTTGTAATATTCTATTCCGTTAACAGCGATACAAGGAGCCCAAGCTCTTAGAGGCTCTCTAACATTGAACTCCTCACAAAATGCAACTTCACTCGATCCATTACAAGCTCCTTCAACATCAGGCCAACCGTAGTTTCTTCCTTCTTCGATAATGTTAAATTCATCCCAATTACTTTGGCCATGCTCCGAGCTGTAAATTGTGCCATCAGGCCCCAAACACAGGCCCTGGCTATTTCTATGTCCCCAGCTATAAACATAACTGTCAGGCCAAGGATTGTCCGCGGGCACCGTTCCGTCAAGATTTATTCTGAGCATTTTGCCATTATCTGAATTTAGGTTCTGTGAGGAAGCACCACCATCTCCTGTATCTCCAGTACTCATTAGAAGCGTGTTATCTGGAAGTATAAGTAGTCTCGAGCCGTTGTGGATTCCTCCGCCATCGACTGTAAGAAGTATTTCCTCGTTAACGAGCTGCGAACCATTCCAATCAAATACACTCAATCTTTCCATAGCATTAGACCAGCTTGTTCCAGTGTTATATACTAAGTAAACTTTAGAGGTGTTTTCCCAATCTGGGTGCATAGCCATCCCTAAAAGTCCAGGTTCTGCACCATTTCCACCGTAAACAGTTAGGTGTAAGACGTTGGTATAAGCTCCAGTTTCAGGATTAATTCTAAAGACATCACC
This sequence comes from Flavobacteriales bacterium, assembly GCA_015660615.1. GTDB lineage: Bacteria > Bacteroidota > Bacteroidia > Flavobacteriales_D > Sanyastnellaceae > UBA974. The sequence continues at coordinate 1,914 of DQKQ01000230.1, read as the reverse complement.
AAGTCTTGTCGTAGACCAAATCATATCATCCGGCCCCCATAAAATCTCCCACGGCACCTGTAGTCCAGTGACTAGATCGTATTCCGTTAAAATTGTTCCTTCGATATCCCAAGTGTCTTGAGCTATAGAGTTTGTTGTAGAGAGTCCTAATGTTAAGACTGTGATAATGACTATAAAAAGGTATTTCATGCTAATTGCAGGTTTCAATGGGTTTGCAATTTACGAGTGACATACCTTACGTTTCATAATTACTCCACTAATCTCCAAGACAAATTGCCGATTGTGAAGGTATTATTATCATTCCGCTATGTAAATCTTCAGCTTTTCCAGCACAAATAGATTTCCCATCTGCGCTTATCTCAACTGACTCTTTAGATTTATTAATGTAAACAACACTTTCTTCACCTAAGTACTCTCTGGTTATTTTAAGAAGAGTATGGGAAAGCGCTTCGATATTGCAGGAACCATAAAGTAAAGACATCCTCGATCGGCGAAGCTTAACCCACTCAGAAGTCCAAGAAAGAGTATTTCCCTCTTCAATAGAAAGGTCATTAAACCTCATAACTCGTCTATTGTCGGGGTCATTACCGCCCACATCAGCTATTTCGTCTCCGTAATAAATGCATGGAATGCCAGGCATAGCCATGAGATAAGACATAAGCATTCTCATTTTTTCGAAACCGCCACCACCCTTTACGTGTTTAATGTCTTGAGTCCAACCTTCAAATTTCCCATTCCCTTCAGGGACTACGCCACCGTCCGCAAGAGAAGTAAAGCGGATGCGGTCTTGGTTCCCTGTGATATTTCCCATAAGGTTATGAGCTCCATAAGATTTCAAAGACTCGCGAGCGGTGGAAGCAAGATTTTCAAACGACCCATCATCAAATGCGAGTGCAGCCACAGCGGCATCGTAGTGGTTGAAGTCGAATTGTGCGTCTAACATACCCGAAGAAATGTAGCTACTTATCAAAGTCGGGCTGCCATAAGTCTCCCCAATTTGGAAAAGGCGACGTCCACGTGTGCGATTCAGAACTTTCATTTTCATCGTAAGAGTACGCCAAAACACTTCAGGTATATGCTTCGTTGCATCGTGCCTAAATCCATCAACCGCGGAGTTCTCCACCCACCACATTGCAGAGTCTGTCATTGCTGAGTACACTTCCGGTCGTGATAGATCCAAGGTAGGTAGGAAGGTGTCGAACCAAGTGGTGAGTCTGTGATCGTCCCATCGCTCGATATTCATAGAGCCGTCTGGCAGGTAAAGATCTGTAGCCCAGTCAGGATGTTTTTTGTATATGGGGTGGTCCTCATGGACGTGATTCGATACGTAGTCTAAGATTACATTCATGTCTGCTGAATGTGCGAAATCTACAAATCCATTAAACTCCGCTCTAGAACCGAAAGCTGGGTCTATCACTGTATTGCTGATGGGCCAATATCCATGAAAACTGGAGAATTTACTTGAAACAGAAGTGCGTGGGTCAGACCAGTACCCCCAAGCACCTTTTGCATTCTTTGTAATAGGACTTAGCCAAACAGTATTTACTCCTAATCTCCCTAAATATCCATCTACAATTTTTAAAGCAACCCCGGTAAGATCTCCTCCTTTGTGATTTGCAATGGGCATGATACCCTTATCATCAACGGGACTATCATTGTCGGGCATTCCATTGTTAAACCTATCTATCATCAAGAAGTACATTACCATTGCGTGCCAATCCCTTCTATCTAAGTCCTCGGTGGAAACAATAGGTTCTCCATATTCAAGCGGAATTAATATCTCTGGTCCTCTCACACCATTATTTACAGGAAATAACCTCAGGTGTGACCTTCGCAATGACTTTGCTGAATTGGGAATATTTAAAGTGGCATTACTAAGAAGACCTAGCTCAATTTTAGAGATGAAACTATCTT
>DQKQ01000140.1 GCA_015660615.1 Flavobacteriales bacterium | reverse complement strand
TATAATGGTCTTACTCATCTCAAGACGAATTAGATCCGTCACCCTGCTAGCCTTCTCTATTTTCAGGTTTAAAGCTTGTATATCAAGGGAGTCGCCAGCTGTTCCACCCACATTCTCAACTCCTTCAATCGCCACATCCGTCAGTTCGTTCATCTCTTCGTTCATATTAATTTGTTTTCGGAAAATCAAAAATATGAATTTGCTCGCGTATTTTTCTATTCAAAGTTTTAAAACTTGTTAAGTGAACAGTATCGTTTTAAGTAAATGGTATGTTAGTACGTTGCCTACAAAATTTGATTTACGCGATTGTGGAATGAAAGTGAGTAACAATTGATCAAAGGGTTTGGAATGAAGCTATAAAATATTCAATTTAGTGGATATGCAAAATACGATGTCTTTTCAAGCTGTTATTACAGCTGTGCGCACCTTCAGTGATGCTTTTAATATTCCTTGGTCGAATACTCCTACAACTGCTTTAACATCTGATCAAGTGGCGTTACGCCATCGACTTATGGAAGAGGAGAATAATGAGTACCTAGAGGCTGCAAAAGCAGGAGATATGGTTGAAGTAGCGGATGCTCTAGGCGATCAGTTGTACATTCTTTGTGGCACTATTTTAAGTCATGGGATGCAGGGTGTGATTGAGGACGTTTTCAATGAAATTCAGGCTAGTAACATGTCCAAACTGGGGTCTGACAGCCTCCCGATTCTTCGTGAAGACGGCAAGGTGTTAAAAGGCCCAAATTATTTCCTTCCAGATATTTCGACCATCCTAGCCAAATCAGGATCCCTTGTCAAATCGATAGAAGGGGTTGAGCCCGAACATAAATGAAGTCTTTTACACAGGGTTTAATGGTGAGAGCGCTTAAAAGAGCGAAAGCAGGAAAACCTAATATGTTCAGTCGGATTATGCAAGAGGCAGTTCCATTTAACAGGCCTCATAGAATTTCAGTTACAGAAATTTCTCCTAAAGGATGCGTAGTGAGTATTCCATATCGTCGTCGAAACCTAAATCATCTTGGGACAATGCACGCTTGTGCTATCGCAGCAGGGGGAGAATACGTGTCAGGGCTTAACGTAATCGAAGCTTTCGACATAAGTGAATTTAGGTTGATACTGAGCCGTCTCGAAGTGGATTATATTAGAAGACCTATAGGGAGTTGCATAGCAAAGAGCAGTTGGCCAGATGAGATGCTTGACAAATTGAAAACTTCTCTAAACTCTGAAGGAGTTGCGAAATTTGCATTGACTGCAAAGTTAATAGATTCAAAATCTGAGCACGTAGCAACCACCACTTCGCACTGGCAAGTGAAGTCTTGGGAGAAAGTGCGTAAGAGGTCGCAGGCTTAGTATTCTCTTAGTTATATTTGCGTGTCATGATTGAAATCACTCTTCCCGACGGGTCTATAAAAAATGTTGAAGAAGGAACTTCAGCCTTAGATATCGCTACTAGCATAAGCGAAGGGTTAGCACGAAATGTACTTGCAGCGGAAGTAGCAGGTGAGGTAGTAGACCCTCAAAGACCTATTACGGAATCTTCATCATTGAAACTCCTTACCTGGAACGACCTAGAAGGCAAGAGTACGATGTGGCATAGTTCTGCCCATCTTTTAGCGGAGGCGTTAGAGTCTATGTTTGATGGGATCAAGTTTTGGGTGGGACCCCCTGTAGAGTTTGGTTTTTATTATGATGTAGATTTCGGAGAACACACTTTTACGGATGCTCATATTCCAGATGTGGAGAAGAAGATGTTAGAGCTTGCACGGGAGAAAAGCCCCTTTATCCGCAATTCAATGAGTAAGGCGGATGCGATTTCATATTTTAAGGAAAAGGGAGATGAATACAAGCTTGATTTGCTAGAGAGGTTAGAGGATGGAACGATTACTACCTACACGCAAGGAAAATTTACAGACCTTTGTCGCGGACCTCACATTCCTCATACAGGTTTTGTGAAAGCAGCTAAAATTACTGCGATTGCTGGAGCTTATTGGAAGGGTGATGCGAATAACAAGCAGCTGACTAGAGTTTACGCAATAACCTTCCCGAAACAGAAAGAACTTACAGCCTATCTTGAGATGGTAGAGCAAGCAAAGGCTCGTGACCACAGGAAGCTGGGGAAGGAATTGGATCTTTTTCACTTTAGCGAAAGAGTAGGGCAGGGCTTGCCGCTTTGGCTACCTAAAGGTGCTGATTTAAGGAATAGGTTAGAGAATTTTCTTAAGGAAGCCCAAAGAAAATCTGGCTACCAACCCGTAATAACACCCCACATAGGTTCTAAGGATCTGTATGTAACCTCAGGGCATTACGAGAAATATGGTGAGGACAGTTTCCAGCCCATAAAAACGCCATCTGACGGAGAGGAGTTTCTATTAAAACCTATGAATTGTCCACACCACTGTGAGATTTTCAAGGCAAGACCTCGTATATACAAAGATTTGCCAGTGAGATTTGCAGAGTTCGGCACAGTGTATCGTTACGAACAAAGTGGAGAATTACACGGACTTACAAGAGTTCGAGGTTTTACACAAGATGACGCCCATATTTTCTGTACTAACGAACAAGTAAAGGAGGAGGTGAGTAATGTAATAGACCTCGTGCTTTACATCTTCAAGACCCTCGATTTTAATGATTTTATCATTCAGATCAGCTTGCGAGATACAGATAATCCAGAGAAGTACATCGGTTCAGATGAAAATTGGGAGAAAGCGGAGACTGCTATTCGTGAAGTTGCTGAAAGTAAAAATCTCGAGACTATCGTTGAGTATGGCGAAGCTGCATTCTACGGACCCAAGCTAGACTTTATGGTGCGTGATGCTATAGGAAGGACTTGGCAATTGGGTACAGTCCAAATAGATTACAACCTGCCTGAACGTTTCGAACTTGAGTATATCGGTTCCGATAACGCAAAACATCGTCCAGTGATGATTCACAGGGCGCCTTTCGGCTCTATGGAACGTTTTGTAGCCATTTTAATAGAGCATTGTGCAGGTAAATTCCCACTTTGGCTCACCCCAGAACAGGCGCGAGTGCTAGCATTGTCAGATAAATATAATGATTATGCTGAAGAAGTTTCAAATGTGTTAGAAAATCACGATATTCGCGCACTCGTAGATAGCCGCTCTGAAAAGGTGGGAAGAAAAATTCGTGACGCCGAATTAGAAAAGATTCCTTACATGCTCATAGTGGGAGAAAACGAAAAATCCGAAGGAACTGTATCCGTGCGAAAGCAAGGAGAAGGGGATGTCGGTACGATGACCATTAAAGCTTTTGCAGAACGTGTTCTTTCTGAAGTTGCTGAAATGATTGCCGTTTAACTGAGTGTCTTGAACAAATAAAACGATCTAGCTATAGCAATTCGCAGGAAACGTCGTCCCTACCGAGGTAGAGTTCGCAAGGAAGATCCACATCGCATCAACGAGCATATTGAAGTTGATTCTGTACGTGTGGTGGGAGATAATGTAGAGCCATCAGTAATGACTACTGCTGCAGCTTTAACATTGGCTAATGAATTAGAACTCGACTTAGTTGAGATCTCTCCGAAAGCAGACCCTCCAGTATGTAGGATTATTGACTATAAAAAATTCCTGTATGCACAAAAGAAGAAACAGAAGGAAATCAAATCAAAACAATCTAAGGTTGTTGTAAAAGAAATACGCTTAGGTCCCAATACTGATGATCACGACTTCCAATTTAAACTTAAGCATGCGCGAAAGTTTTTAATGGATGGAGCTAAATTAAAAGCTTATGTGTTCTTTCGTGGAAGAACTATTGTATTTAAAGAACGTGGTGAGATCCTACTGCTTAAATTTGCTACTGCTCTCGAAGATGTAGGTACTGTTGAACAGATGCCTAAGTTGGAAGGAAAGCGAATGACCGTAATGTTCAATCCGAAGAAGAAATAAACCCCTAAAATATCTAAGGCCATGCCGAAGATGAAAACTAAATCAAGCGCCAAGAAGCGCTTCAAACTAACCGCATCGGGTAAAATCAAGCGTAAGCATGCTTTTAAAAGTCACATTTTGACTAAGAAAGCTACTAAGCAGAAGCGTAACTTGACTCACTCGGCATTAGTCAGCAAGGCTGATACGCCGAACATCAAGCGACAACTCTGTATCTGATTTTACTCTATTTTGGTCTAATTAACCCAGTGTTTGGTAAATAAGCATTAGGCGAGTATAATTTACTCGTGCCTTTTCACCAACCATTAAAAACATTTAACTCATGCCTCGTTCATCGAATGCAGTGGCGTCTAGAACCCGCCGAAAGAAGATTCTAAAAATGGCGAAAGGGTACTTCGGTGCTCGTAAAAACGTCTATACGGTTGCAAAAAACGCCGTAGAAAAAGGTTTAACTTATGCTTACATAGGTCGTAAACTTAAAAAACGAAATTTCCGTAGTCTTTGGATTATGCGTATTAACGCCGCTGCTCGTCAGCACGGAATGTCTTACAGCGTTTTTATGGGTAAACTATCTAAGTCTGGAATCGAGCTTAACCGTAAGGTGCTCGCAGATTTAGCGATGAATCACCCTGATGCTTTTACAGCAGTTGTAGATAAAGTAAAGTAATTGTAGATATTAATCAAAAAGGTTGATCTGGATTAATTTCCGGATCGACCTTTTTTCTTTACGATTTATACCCTAGGTGTCAGACATCATTATTTATTTCATTGCCTCAAGCACTCGACTTTTTGCAAGTGCAGCAGAAGTATAGTCAGGCTTAAGCTTCAGTGCCACTTCATAATCTTCCAGAGCATCAGTATTGTTATCAAGACTCTCGCGTGCAAGTCCTCGATTGTAGAAAGCTTGATGGTAATACGGGAGAGCTTCAATAGCTTGACTGAACCAGTACTCAGCTTCAGAGTATCCACTCAAGTACTCTAGGTATATAAACCCCTGGTTAAAAGCAGCGGAAGCGTTAAGACTATCAATTTCAATAATGGTTTCGTAAAGAGCTAATGATTTCTCTATAGCTATCTTTCTCGCAGCAGGCTCTTCTAGAAATAATTCCTGATAGTACATTGCTAGGTTATACTTTGCCTCAACACTTCTGGGATTTAACGAAATAGCACTGTTGTAGTAGTCTACGGCTAATGGGTTAGATGTAGAAGCATAGGCAAGACCTAAAGCGATGTATCCGTCAAAGAAAGATGGATTAACCTCTACTGAGGTTTGGAAAGAACTGAGGGCATTCTCGAGCTCCCCATTTTCTTTATAAATAGTACCCTTCATCCAATAAGCTTCTGATAACTGATCGTTAATCTTTAATGCATCGTTAATCAAAGTAAAAGCCTCTTCGTAAAGTTTGAGATGTATATACATCTCAGCTCTTCTAAGCTTACACGGTATATGATTTGGTGCGTACTTTAAACAAACGTCCAGGTGATTAATACACTGGTCGAACTGACGTAATAGATAAAGAGCATCAGCTTTAGCAGACCAGGCAGGTCCGTAGGTAGAGTCAGCTTCAAGAGCTAAATCTAAATCGTGAAGTCCTTCCTTAATGCGTGCATTTTTTAGATGCCAAGCCGCTCTATTCCAATAAGGAAGTGGAGAGGTGGAGTTTTTGAAAATCTCCTGTTCGAAATGAGCTAAAGAATCAGCGTAAACTTGGTCTGTGATATTATCCTGAGTATTTTCAAGATGTGGAGTGGAATTGTCCGCTCCACATCCGAAAACAAAAAGAATAAAGCCTAAACATAAAAGTCGAGTCATCTAACTTATTCGCTTTACTTGCTTTACTTGCTTGGCTCTGAGGTAAGTTTTTCCACAGCTTTAG
>DQKQ01000015.1 GCA_015660615.1 Flavobacteriales bacterium | reverse complement strand
TGTCCACGAGTTGCGTTATGCCATATACGATAGCGGCATAGAGGATGTGGAAACCCCATCCCGAGGGGTCGCCTTCGTATGTAGTTGCCACGATGGTGAGACCTAGGGCTGTGGAGGCTAGTGGACCCAGGTAGGGAATGAGGTTAAATAGACCGGCTATAAAGCCTAAAAGGAGTGCGTTAGAGGCTCCTATGATTGCCAGGCCAGCTGAAACCATGATGGTGACTATTGTCATTTGGACTATAAGACCGGAAAAATAACGGGTGAGAAGAAGTGAAGATGACTCCATTACGTGCTCCATCTTTTCGACCTGAGACTCAGGGGTGAGGGCGAGAATCATCTTGTGGAAGAGGTTAGCGTCTTTGAGGAAGAAGAAGGTCATAAAGATGATGCTGAACAGGGCGATGAATGCACTTCCCAGGAAGGCAAATAGCCCTGAGAAGATACTTCCAACTCCGTCAAGGCCTATGAGGTGTTGGATTTGGGAGGTTAGGAGTGAGGTAGCACTCTGATCTGATAGATTAAGGCTAGCAGAGAGGGAGTCGGCTGCGGCAAGCCACGTCCTAACGGTGCTAGCTATTTGCTCAGGGTCGAGAGAGTTAAGGACTTTAGCTTCAGCTGCAACTAGCGGCCCAAACATTCCCAATACAAATCCCCCTAACGTAATAAAACTCATTAAAGCCAATAAAGCTCCCACCGAAGAAGAAATATGTCTCCCTTTGATTTTACCTTTAGAAACAAAGTTTACGATAGGTCTTCCTGCAAAACTTAGGGCTACAGAAACAAGAAGGTATCCAACTAACCCTCGAAAGAAGTACAGGGCGTAAACACCTAAAAGAACTCCTATAACTTGTAGAATAGTGCGTATGGTGGAATTTTGCATAAGAATTAGAATTAGATTAAATCGATTGCTTTTAGTGCATACTAATTTGATTGCAAGTTAAGGTGTGCAGATTTTAACTACTTCGCCTGCGCCGTCAAAGACTTCTCGCCATTCGTTTATGAGTAAATCGATCACAACCCCAGTTCCTGGGGGCATGGGGACGTCTTCGCCGGTGAGCCTTTTGACGAGGTTCATGATTCCTGGGTTGTGCCCTACGATGATGCATGATTCGAACTCTTCAGATAAGCCTTCTAAGTATTTAAGCCAAACCCCGTCTTCCGCCAAATACCCATCCTCCAAAAATATTAATGACACATTGTGCGACCTAAGTTTGCTGTGTATAATTTCCGATGTCTTGACAGTCCTTGTAGATGGTGAGCTTACGAGTACCGCATTATGTATTTGGTATTTCGAGAATTCCTCACCCACTCTTTCTATATCTGAAAGTCCTTTATTTGTAAGTGGCCTATCGAAATCGGGACTGCTAATGGCTGCTTCGCCGTGGCGGAAAACAAAAAGATTAGGCATGACTAAATTTTTGAAGAAGTTGTGATTAACTTTGTGTCTCACAAAGTACTCATTAAATTGATTTCAGCTACAACGTCGAGCAATAGGCAAGATTATTTAAAGGCAATTTTGTCTTTTGAATTGCGTGGAGCTAAAGCAAGTACTTCTGCAATTTCGGACAAGCTAAGCACTCGGCCCGCTTCTGTGACGGGGATGTTTAGAGTGTTAGCCGATAGTGATTTAATAGAATACACGCCCTACAAAGGGGCTAAGCTTACTATAAAAGGTCGAGACGAAGCTATCTCTCTTATGAGGAAACACAGATTGTGGGAAACTTTTATGGTGGAAAAATTAGGGTTTGGCTGGGATGAAGTTCATGATGTGGCTGAGCAATTAGAACACGTAGATTCCCTAAAGCTAATTTCTAAGTTAGATGCCTTTCTCGGATTCCCGAGGTTCGATCCACACGGAGACCCTATACCAGATTCTCAGGGTGTTTTCTCTGACAGATCAGCCTTGGTAGGGGTTTATGAAATCGCGCTTGGCAAAACTGCCTCTATTCGGGGAGTACTTAGCAGCAGTGATTCTTTCTTAAAGCATCTAGATGATTTAGGGATTAAGCTGGGATTAATATTTACTGTTGTTAAGGTATTTGAGTATGATGGTAGTTTTCAAGTAAAAGTGGGTGGAAAAGAGGAGGTTTGGTCTAAAAAATTAGTGGAACAGCTTTTAGCTGAAGTTAAATAGTTAAAGTAAATAGTAGGAAATGATGACATATGATTCTTTTTTAACATGGCTGGAGACGATAGGGCCTATTCGCCAAGCATTATATGCTGGGTTATTTACTTGGGGATTAACAGCAATAGGTGCTGCATTAGTCTTTTTATTTAACGCATCAAATCGCAAGGTTTTAGATTGTGCGCTTGGATTTACTGGAGGTGTAATGATTGCAGCAAGTTTTTGGTCACTCCTTGCTCCTGCAATCACTTATGTCGAACTACAAAATGAAATGGGATTAAGTACAATGCCAGCGTGGTTGCCACCTGCTATTGGGTTTTTCCTCGGAGCGTTATTCTTATTTGTTTTAGATAAAATTATCCCTCATCTACATTTATTTGCCAAAAGGGAAGAAGCAGAAGGCATATCTACAAACTGGCGAAAAACTATTTTATTAGTGTTGGCCATAGCTTTGCATAATATACCAGAAGGATTAGCTGTTGGTGTTGCATTTGGTGCTCTTGCTAATCCAGAGCTTTTAGGAATGGATGGTCATTCAGTTTTCACAATAGGTGGTGCGGTTGCTTTAGCTATTGGAATTGGAATTCAAAATTTCCCGGAAGGATTTGCTGTATCTATGCCTTTAAGAAGAATGGGGGTCAGTAAATGGAAATCTTGGAAATGGGGACAATTGTCAGCTATTGTTGAACCTGTATTTGCAGTAATAGGAGCTGCTATAGTCATGACAGTTTTGCCAATCCTTCCCTATGCTTTAGCTTTTGCTGCAGGAGCTATGATATTCATTGTAGTAGAAGAAGTTATTCCAGAGAGTCAACGAGGAGGAAATACAGACCTTGCTACTATGGGCTTAATCGTCGGATTCATCGTCATGATGTCGCTTGATGTTGGACTTGGGTAGCGCTCTTATTGGGGGATTTCTGCTCCGCCAAACCTTCCAGAGCTCATCATCAGTACACAGTGGTTTTCTTTAGGAATAGCGTTAATTCTTTTCTCCAATGAATCTACTGATGTAATAACTTCAAGATCTTCTCTCCCAAAGGCATCTTTAACTTCTTGTATAGAGATCGCGGGCAGGCGTTTGTGTTCTACAACTTTAGGGTCGTAAAACACGATGGCTTTGTCTACAGAATCCATGCTGTTAGCGTACTGAGGCAGAAATTCTTTATTTAAGCTTGAAAATGTATGAAGCTCAAAAACAGCCGTCACCTTTCTTTCGGGAAATGACCCAACAACGCCTGATTGAGTCGCCTTGAGTTTAGAAGGAGCGTGAGCGAAATCTCTAAAGACAGTGAATTTTTGCTGCGGCCGTTCTACTGCCACTTCTAATCTTCTCGCAGCTCCTGTAAAACCTTCAATCGCATTGTCGAAATGTTCCGCTGAGATAGATAGCGATTTGCAAAGGGCTCTAGCTCCCGCTAAGTTTTGGAAATTGTGAGCTCCCACGAGCTTAGATATTGCTGTTGTGTTGTCAGAGTAGGTTATCTCCGAGCTGCCAGTGCCCGGAATGCTAGAAGGGGTGCTATATGGCTCACAGTAGATGTCGGGTCTTTTATTAGAAGCTTCCTCAATGAGGCCAAGAAGTTGAGAGTCTTC
>DQKQ01000248.1 GCA_015660615.1 Flavobacteriales bacterium | reverse complement strand
CGAGGCCAGCCATCTAACCCCCAAGGCCAATCGACAGCACCGTGGAGAAACTCAGGGCCGAGGAAGAGGAAGGTGAATTCCCAGGTTGAGCCGATGAGTGTGCCGAGCCAGAACGCGTAGATGTGCGAGAGAGGCATTTTGCCGCTACGGTAGCGATTGACAAAGTAATAGATGAAGAAAGCTGCTAGAGCAAAATCGCCGACCATTAGGAAGGCTGCTAGAGGTTCCACGCTCAACGTTGGGCAAATCTTCGCTTAACCCTAACTAAGGGCGGAATTAACTGATTCTTATCTGTCAAATTCATCCATTAATTGATTAAATACCCAAAAGATGTCTTCTTTAGATGGTTTCTCATTATTTATTGGATCTTTTACATATTCTTCAAAAGTTCCTCTAAAAACAATCATTATTTCCTTATCAAGAAAATGATTATTTTTTTCAATTACTCGTAATGTTTCAATAACTTCAAACCATTCTTCTAATATATTGTTATCAGAATACTCGAGCATTTTGGGAACCCATTTATTCACTGCATTCGGAGAGTCACCATCAAGATATTTAGATACAAGAGTTGGTGATTCAATAGGAAGGACAAGTTGGTAGGCCTCCCACATTTTACGGAAATTCCTTAATTTGATATTCGAATACATTCTGAGCCTGAATTTTTCATTATCGAAGTTAGAATGTTCTGTCCGTTCTTGGACTGGTAAGATCTCTCCCCATTGAAAATTTTGTGGAGACAGTTCAATGAAATTGTGATATCCTCCCCCTTGCGCCCTGCTTAATCTCGATCCAGTGCCCCTCCCTCTGCCCCTTGGCAGACGATTCTTTCCAGTTATTCTGAGGTATTCCGCCTCAGTCACCGTTGTAGAGTATTCTGTACTCTGTATTAGTTCATATAAATCATCATCATATTCTTCCTTATACTCAATTAATAATTGAGTTAAGTAATATCGATTTCTTCCCCTTTTGTCAGCATCAGAACCAGGATAAATTACTTTCAAAAACCTATCAATTCCAAAACCAGGATTGAGAATAACAAGCCGAATAAGCTCTTCGTCAGAATATTTCATATAACACACCTAAGCCTCTAATTGGTGATTAAATCTTTCATAGTTTTCTTTCCCTTTAGGGAATAGTCTTCTCTTTAGTTTTCTTGTATATGGATAATAGGTCGTAATCAATATATAGGGTTCTAGAGAGTCAATCAGAATACCGCAGTATACTTCAAGATTATTTACTATACAATAATACTTAGTAAGTCCTTCATCGTCATTATTCCTATACCAAGTACCTTTTTTGATTAGAATATTCTTCAAAGTTGGCATTTGTTTTTTATTTTGAATATATTTAGATGAAGGTAAAAAATAATCAGATCTTTCGGTTTTTCTTTTTATAGAATGGTAAGAAAATTCAATATTCATAATTTCAACTCCTATTATTCGAATAGGATTTCAATAAATTAGAGAATTTATTAGACTCAATAATTAATTCATCATTCCATTCCAGAGATTCATCAAACCAAGGATTGCCCTGACTCCAGTCCAATTCTTCCCATAATTCAATTCTACAATTATCATTGCTTACTTTATCCAAGAAATCATCATCTTTAGATAATATTCGATCATAAAATTCTGAAGATTTAATAAAAGATTTGACATTATTAATTTCTAAATCAATTACTTCTTTCTTTAGATCTGTATACCTTGTCTCTGATTTGTCTTTCACTATAGACTGAATCTCAATAAAACTATCATTTACCAATGCAAGCTTATTTCTTATTACTTCGAATACCTTATCATCAATACTTCCTCTAACATTGAAATTATAAATATCTATTGACTTCTTTTTTTGTCCAATACGATCAATGCGACCAATTCTTTGCTCTATACGCATTGGATTCCAGTGAAGATCATAATTAACTAAGTTCGAACATATTTGAAAATCTAAGCCTTCGCTACCAACGGGAGTCATGATCATAATACTGGATTCCTCTTTCTGGAAAAGATAGGTATAAGCTTCCCTTTCCTCAATAGAAGATTCACCAGACATAGAGAGGATTAATCGATCTGGAATATTCTTTGAAATATACTCTGCTGTTTTCTTGAACTCGGAAAATATCAACCACCTTTCATCAGGTTTTTTCTCTATCATTTCAAGCAAATAATCTAATTTTGGATCTACCAAATCCTTCGGAAATGGGATATTAAAAGATGAGTAGAAAGCATATGGTGAACTGGAACTCATTCTCAATGTTGAAATTGTCTGTAAACTACCTTTTGAAACAGAAGGGTATCTCGTTCCTACTATTTCATCGACCAAAGAGTTGTATTCTTTAGGATATTCAATAATCTTATTATGAATCCTTCTTTTTGTGAAATCACTTGAAATTTGTTCTTTCATGAATCTAGTAACTACACTACTTATACAGTCCAAAGATTTTAAACCCCATAAATCAGTAAATAATTGATCCAATTGCTGAAAAGAATATTGAGGAAGAAGAACTGCAAAGATAGCTGCTAAATCAGATATTGAATTATTTATTGGCGTTGCTGAGAGTCCAAGGCGATAGTCAGAATTAGAACAAAGGACTTTTAATGCAGGAAAGGCTTTTGTTTTAGGGTTCCTGATATTATGAATTTCATCGACAACGACCAAACCAAAGTTAGGAGATATATGCTTCTTTAATCGTGATAAACTAGAAAATGTTGTAATATATATTGGGCCTTCATCCCACTTATGATTAAACATTATTTCCTCATTCATTAGCTGGAATGTGTCATCATTTGTTGCTCTAGAACACGATAAGCCAAATTTAGATCTCATCTCTAATGACCACTTGTCTACAAGAATTGGGGGGCAGACAATTAATACTGGCTTCTTTATTACCCTGGATTGATGATATATAGTATAACCAGCCGAGATTGTTTTTCCAACTCCTACACCATCACAAACTAATAGACAGTTTAGTTGATTAGCATATAATTTAGACATATGTGTCAATTGATATGATGAATACATTAACTTAGACATAATACTTCACCTCCAATACTATTCCAGTAATCAATATCAATAACTCTGCTCATGTACACATTTTTACAACCTATCTGATTATCAATCATCAATCCTATGATCCGATTTATAGATATGAAATCTACACTTTTTGAAGAATGAGATGCACATTCGCGTGCATCTTTACTAGGTTCTTGGAGAGAAACAATAATTCCTCTAGACCTAAACTTACTGGGACGATTTTCAATAGTATCTAATACACCTATTAGTGCACGAGTATGAGATACTGCCACTGGAGATTTCTCATGCTTTACTTGAACACAAATCCTATCAAAAGAATTAGTTATTGAATCATAATATCTCACTGTAAATTCATAACCTCCATCCCTAGAGTATGGTCTTTTTATGGGGTAATTATATTCTCCTAATTTTGAAAAAATTTCGAAAATTAGTTCTTCGAATTGGAACGGTTTTAATTGTAATATATTTTCCTTAAGCAAAGATTTGAGTAATTTATTATTTGCATTGTAGTATTTTTCAGATTCACGTTCGGTAAGTGTTCTTCTAAAAATCCATACATTATCCAAGACCTCAAAAATGACAAACCAATTATTTGAAACTATAAATGATGTTTGTTCACTAGAAATTCTCTCAAAATATTCTTCGGCTTCAAGATAGTCTTCAGAATATCCTTCTTCCAGATAATATTGTATTAGATCATCATTATCCTTGACGAAATAAGGGGAAGTTGAGTATCTACTTTCATGATCTCTAACCAAAGAGACAAAAAAAGACAATTCGCTATTCATAGATACACAACTCCCAATTATATTTTTACACTTATTCGTTATCTTGATAATTTTTAATAGCATGAAGATCATCCAAAAGAACTTCACAGGCATCTCTTAGTGATCTAAGATGAACACTTATCCGCGGTTCGTTAGCTAATCTAGCACGTTGCGAATCATCCATATCATCAAGCTGCTTAGCCATCGGAAGCACTCTCTTTAAGAATGACATATCCTTGAGAATATCATTGCTTTTAACAACTTCAAATGCATCTTCCACATTAGCTGTCGGATCTTCTCTCAACAAATTTATGGCTTCGGAATCAACAACAACTTTCGAAAAATCTCTCAGGCCTCCTCGTGTAGCAGCAGAACGGATTCTTGCTTGACCATCGGTGGGCTTAATCCAATCATGGTAGTCCTCTAGATTCCTTGGACCAGCCTCAATCCATTTCATAACTGGTTGGGGCATTTCATTAAACATAGCAAAACGAGAGATACTTGTATCACCAATTTCTTTGACATATCTGAGCCACATTTTATATGATTTTAGATATTTTTTAACTTTCACTTTAGATATTTGCATTTCAGTCGCAATATCTTCAATATCCATCATTAAATCATAATGAAATTCATGAATGACCGCTGCATCATTCGCTGCTCCCCAGGCTTTCTTACCAGATTGAAGACGAGCCTTCTGTAATTTGATCTCTAATTCTGTCACGCTCGGATCAATGATATTAGCTTTAACTGATTCATAAGATACTCCTTGAGGGGGCGTTCTTTCTTCATGTAGTATTCTCCTTAGGCATGTAGTACGACGATTTCCTTCTATTACGAGATACTTACCATCATCTACTTTCTGAACCCAAATTGGCTCCATTACTCCTGACTTGATTATAGCTTTCTTAAGAGAATTAAATTGATTATCTTCCGAAATCATTTTTTCAAGATCTTGTTCATTTTCAGGGGCAGTTCCTGCTGCTCTTTGATGATATAGCCTAGGGTTTTCAAGATCTAACTTTAGATCTTTGGTCTCTATGAAAGTAGTTTCGAACTTCAATTACTCACCTCCTCGGAGAACAATTTTGACTTTCTCCATTGAGTTATAGAGCTCACAGACCACACATTGGTCTGAATTGTCTCTAGGGCATTCTCGGGCAAGGCTTCAGTTCTGGTTCGGTTGTTTCCGTCCATGATCCTCTGAGGGGGGGTCAGTATATAAGTTTTTTCTAAAAGGGTGTCTTATAAGTTTTTTAGAAATATATGACATATAAGTTTATTTTTGATGTCTGTGCCCAGGATCTCTTGTTTCTAGCTCATGACGGATCATCCAGTCTCTAATTGTCATCGCAGTACAGCCACAAAGTTCAGCTATTTGTTGTAAAGTTAATAATTCGGAATTATACTTCTTGTCTAGCCATTCTCGGTCTCTATAGTGCTTTTTTACTTGGTCACTGCGCAGTCTATACTCAAAAACATTGTATTCCCAACAAGATGCGCATTCGTATGTTTTAGTCACAAATCCAGATTTTAGTTCATCAATAATAATATTGAACTCGGTTGAGCAATGGATACAATTAGCAAGGATGGCTGCCATGGACTTATATGAAATCAAGATCTATATTAGACCTTTCATGAAAAGGACAGGAAAGAAGCGGCTTTTTCTTTCAGCGCCTCATGTTTATCCCTGAGACCCTCTGTTTCCCGATAGGGTGCACCAAATCTACCCACCTGAATGCTAACATGGTGCTCGAATGCCTCCAATTCAAGGTCGGGTCTATTGGCATCTTGAGCAAGGCGCATTGCATCCTCGATGACTGAAACATCATGACCTCCGCCTGAGTGGTAGGCTTCGATACTGCAATCCTCCATCATGATCTGGACTCT
>DQKQ01000177.1 GCA_015660615.1 Flavobacteriales bacterium | reverse complement strand
TTACAAAGTGGCAATAGACCCATTTTTTTTGACTCTTAACAGAACTCTTACGTGAAGCCTTACGTGAGTCCCAAGTCGAAACCGTTGACTTTCGACGGCCTGCAAATATGTTTAATACTATGCCCAATTTTAGTATATTAAACAAGGTCCAACCAGTTCATAATATCTTCTGGAATTCCATCATCACTTTCCAGTTTCTCAGAGGTTAAATCTTTCTTTATTCGTACATCTGCTTCATCATATTCACTTTCAAATTCTTCTTGAGAAAAAGTACTAAACTCTATCTCTATTTCTTGATCTATTTGAATATGTTGCACAGACTGAAATACAGCACCGGCCACCGAATCTGCTAAATCTTTTGAACCAGATGTCGGGTGATCAATTTTAGTACCATTCAGTAGTTTTAGTTTTAATAGTTCATCCTCTACCAGGATATGATTCCAGTATCCACGCAATCTCTTATCATAGATTGATGTCATCAAGGTATCATAGTCTGTCTTTTTGACACTATGGAAATCCGCATTGATACCCATACCTTTCAAAGACTGAATCATCTCTACCGATTGCCACTGATCGAAACTAACAATAGCTACACTAAACCGCCGGCACAAATCAATTATTAAACCTCTGATACTAGCAAAATTAATTTCAGCACCCGGTGCAGCTTCCCAAGACTTTACTAGATCAACATTTAATACAGGCAGACTCTCGACACCTAAACCAGTATTAATATTTTTAAGTCCTGGACAATGCACCATCGCTAGTGCTGCACGATCTCTTTTCAATGCCAAGTCAACATGGATAAACCTCGTATAGTTATCTGAACCATTAAACCATTTCTTATATGCTCCATCTTCATCTAACGGATCTTCCCCTACATTAAATGCACTTCTGACTAAATCCGCATCTCTAAAGAATGCATCTTCCATATGTGGCGGTTCACATTCAAATCTTGCTCTAGCCTCTACGGGATTCCTAACATACTCCGATTCTAATTGATGTCTTTCAATAGTAGGATTGACTTCCCAAGTAGCAGCTTTAATAGCCCATGTTTTAGGTTCATTCTTTTCAATAGATCCGTCGTACCTTTGCTGAATGAAGTCACCTTTATATCTAGGGAACGACAATAAAATACATTTACCAATTTCAGGGAACCTAGACATAACAGACAACTTACTCATGTTGTAAATAGCTGATGCTGAACCCTTGGATCTAACATCACCCTTTAATTCGTTGTCTGTTTTGAAGGCTGAAATCTCATCTAAAATAACTGTCATTACTTCATAGCCTTCCCACCCCTCTGACTCCGAGTGTCCAGAAAAACATCTAACTGGGCGCGAGAAGAAGAAGATTTCTGATACCCTAGGTTCAAATCCCTGTTCATTGAACCACGGTGATGCAAGAAGTAAATTCTTAAAAGGTTCGAAAAAGACTCTCTGAGCCTGTTGAGCGTTAACAGCAAGATTTAGAAGATCGATATATATACCAGTAGCTTTGCCATAATATCCTAAAGGATCTCTTAAACAATGCAACAAGTACACAGTGTAAGCGAGAGCAATTCTCGCACAATGATCTTTACCGGACCCTTTACCAAGCTGGCAGATAACCTCGTTTTGCGTATAATAATTATAGCGATGAGTACCTTCCTCTTCGCCATACAATTTAATAAGCGTATCAAGTTTGAATATCTGTGTACTCATCTTAACAATCTCAGTTTGGATTTCAGACAATGGCGGTAAACCAAGATAACGCCTATCACTTACAAATACGTCCAAAGGAACTGGCTCGGCATCCAATTCCTCATGCCTTAAAAGCTTATCCAAAGAATCAAATTCTACATTTAAACCAAAGATGTCACTCATTATTAATTCCTCTTAGACATTATATGGAGTCAAATCGTTTCCCCACACTTTTAATTTCACTTTGACATTATATGGGGCATGTTTAGTTCCCCACGCTTTCAACTATTTCTGCATCTACGACATCCATATCAGAGCTTTCCATCAATTCAAAAGCCAGAGCCAACTCGTTTCTTACTTCTGAGGCGACTTCAGGAAACTTAGAAATGGTGTCTCTGAGAATCTTTGACAGAATTTGATTGACAGATTCTGCACGTTGCATTCGAGCAACATACTCAACATCGGCATTATTGCCACCCAACAAGTGATGCAACTGGGCTTTCTTGGCTGCTACATCCGCTGCCAACTTCAAAGCTTGCACTCTTGCTGAAATCATTCCATGATCTGTAGCAATAGTTACAGTCTCCCATGCTTCCTTGGAGACTTCATCAAACTCTTCTAAAGCTTTTAAAGTATTGTACTGTACCTTTTCTAAAAAGTACGGATCTTCTTCAGACCGCCTATTCAATAATTGCTTATAATCATTTATATGCCGACGCGCCTTGTTGGCTGTAATGTTCATTACCGTCGATATCTCAGAGACCTTATATCCCTTGATATACATCAAGCCAGCCTCTTCAATATCATCAAGTTCATTGACGATAGAAGGTGACTGACTTTCTTGCGTTGTATCTAAATCTGTAGTCATATACACTTATGTGCTGACTAGGCGCTTGGTCTTTCCCAATACTGCCTATACAGGCGATTGCCTAGCCAGCACACAAGGTTCCTCCTTATAGTGTGCTACCGCATTCCACACAAGTATCATCGTGTGCAAACATTGCCCCTCCGCCGATCTCACACAGGAGATCACGATACTCTTGAGTAATACTATAATCATGAGTACCAACAAAAGTGAAAAGATTCACTACATCATACATGGTTCCTACCCGACCATCCGGTACAGTAGCAAGATAGCGATCATCAGTTAAGTACCTAATGAGCAGTTCCCTAAGCTTGTTAGGGAGCTTATGCTGCATGCAAAGATTACGAATAGCAGATTCTGCATTCTTAACCTTGTCCTGCTGCATAGCCACTAGTCCATCGACCATTTGCTGAACCTGTATCAGAGCAAGGGACGAAAACTCTCTAGCCTGTGACAAAACACCTTCAGTAGAGTAGCCATCAACCCTAAACTTACGACTCTCAACATTGACAGAAGCGCCATTATCGCAAACCAACCTGTTTAG
>DQKQ01000238.1 GCA_015660615.1 Flavobacteriales bacterium | reverse complement strand
TTATTAATGCTTCCAGATAAGAGTGCATTAAGTATATAAGATCCAGTATTAATATATTCATTTACATTTCCTAGCATTCCATCTGCAACTCTGGAAGCGTATTCGTTTCCAGCTACAGACAGTAGTTCATCAAGATAATCACTCATTATTTTTCCTTAAATTAATTTCTTTTAGTATAATTTGTAACATAATATTATAATCTGCTCTATCAGAGTATTCTTCACAACGATCTCTTCGGCTTCTCATATCTTTTTCTAATTGAATCAAATCTTCAGTAATCCAACTTCCATAATCTTGATCTTCCATAATAGTCCTATTATACCATATATTTTGAATTTGTCAAGAAAAGAAATCCATAATATTAGACTTCTTTTCGTGTTCCCATCCTATAGTTTGAAGCAGAACTTTCATAGGATCAAGAAACGCCTTTTCAAATTGAAGATCATAATCTATATAAGTTTCTAGCTTAAATTCTTTGGGAAGTTCGTTCAACATAGCAATAGCTGAATCACCAGTAGGATTAGGTTCTTTCAAATATGTATATTTAATCTTTTCTCCCTCTTGAATGATTGGATACTTCTTTGTTAGTTTATTCTTCTCCAGCATCATATTATAAATCAAAGACCCCTTAACATGAAGTGGAGTTGACTTTCTGTAGACAGAAGCTGCATCTCTATATTTTGCAAGACCCTTAACAGATCTTGGAAATGAAACTTCTTCTGGTGGGAGTGTTTTAAATTTAGTTTTGAATATTTCAATAAACTCTATAACTTGTTCTTCAGTCCCATTCATAATAAGTTTGAACGCATCCTTGAGTGCATTACGACAAGTCTCAGGAGTTGAGGATTTGACAGCCTCAATACCCATAATTTTTAATTTGGGCTCATCATACTGAACACCCTCAGAGTTATGAACATTCAGAATGTATCTTTTCTTCGCAGTCCAAATACCAACATCGGCCAAAACCTCTCGCTTCATTACCATCTTTTGTTGAAATGCATTAACATAATCTGCCATCTCATCATAACAATTATCAATCACACCTTGTAATTTACCATCACAAACCTTGTCCATAAACTCTATGATTTTGTCCGTATCTGTAAGACCTACTTTATTGATGAATGTATCAAAAGCAACGTACAAAGAGTCAGTATCGGAAGCAATAACGTAATCTGTTCCATCTGTTCCTAATATTTTATTTAAGTATTGATTGACTGCTCTCTCAGCCCACCGAATGGAAAGTTGACCCGCAACAGACACGGCCTCAGCATTCCTCACATCATAAAAACGAAACCATTGATTACCAAGAGCTCCGTAAGCTGAATTGAGAGCAATCTTTAAATTAATCTGCATATTGTGATACTGAGCCAGTTTGTTAGTATCTGCAGCTTTACCTTTCTTCTGTTCCGCGATCATCAAATCTTTGTACTTGACGCGATCAGTATACATCTTCTCCATGAGTGCTGGAAGGAAGCCCTGTTTTTTACGAGTATACAAAGAACCATTTGGAGTCATGGTAAGGTCAATTTCTTTGAGAAATTTAGTATCCATTTCTCTATCCAACATAGATTCTACCATAACATGATGGCCACTAGAATCTTTTCTAGCATTTGGATGTGTACCTTTAAGTGTCTCAGGGGAAATATTATACTGCATAATCAAATGCGGATATAGTGAATTTAAATCAAAACTGCAAACCCACTTATGCCGACCTACTTGTGGGTCTTTCACATACGCACCCTCATAGGCATCATTCTTAACTTCATGAGATTTCGGTGGAATTACAATATTCTGTGTGCGGAGATGATTGTAGATAATACAATCCCACATTTTTACTGGACTAAACACATCATTATAATTACACTTAGCCATGTAAGCTAGTGAAATGATGAGCTCCATAAGTTTTAATTTTTCCTCAAGTCTTTCAACTAAGACAACATCATGAACATTATAATCTACAAACTTTTGAAAATTTGTTTTGTAGAGTTCATGTAGAGAAGATGCCTCAGAATAATCTAGCTTCTTCTCTCCCAATTCTGCGTAGGCAATGTGGTTCAAAGCGTAAGATTCTTGATTGACATACATAAACTTTTTGTATGCATCCAAGTAATCAATACTTGCAAGTCCAACCAAATCAAATACTTGTTGTTTTCTACCACCTAATAAATTAACTTCAGTTTCTTTAAACCAGCCCCAAGGCGAAAGACGATTTGCTGCCTTGTCTCCAAGAAGTCTTCGGATTCTATTCATAAGATATGGAATATCAAAGAAGCGAGAATTCCATCCTGTAACAATATCTGGATAGTCTGCTGCCCAATCTGAAATAAACCGTTCAAGTAAGTTCTCTTCATCCATACAATGAATATATTCAACTCCATTAGAAGGAACATACTCACCACACGCATAAGTTCTGAATCTACCATTCATCTTTATTGAAATGGCTAGAACTTCTTCGTTAGCTTGTCGTATATTGGGAAATCCAAATTCAGAACTTGTCTCAATATCTATGAATGCTATTTTGATTTTGGCCAAGTCATAATCTATAAGGCCTTGGTATTGGTCAGAGATATAGGAGTATTGAAACTGGTCTATTCCGAAAACATCTCCACCATATTCTCTCATGGCTTGGCGAGAGTCTTTCATAGAACCCCACTTAACGGAAGCAACTTTCTTGCCGTCTAGAGTTTTCCATTGTGGACTTTGAGGTTTTTGGGACTGAACATAAAGGGTGGGCTCGTAAGGAGTCTTTGATTTAAAAGTCTCTCCACGACTATTGATACCTCGTATAGCAATGAAATTGCCATGAGGCTGGACATTGGTGTAGAACATTATAATTTATCTAGGTTATAGTATTTAACGTAATCTGCTTCTAACTTATCTAAATTATTATAACACAATAAGATGTGTTTGTCAACCCACGAACGCCCTTGATTGGCACCCATTACAAATAAAACTTGTAAATAAAGTAACCACACATATTTCATATTTTCCTCCTATGAGAGAAGGCCTGTCTTATATTGGGTCTTCCCATTGACTCTTAGAGCCGTCATTGTTTTACTGCGGTTGCTCCCATCAAGAACATAAGAACAATGTACCCATCCGCTATTTGGGTCAACTCCATCATAAAATTCTAG
>DQKQ01000132.1 GCA_015660615.1 Flavobacteriales bacterium | reverse complement strand
TCATATTCAAAGAAGAATAATATTCTAGTCGATCAACTCTCTTGTTAATCTTACTAATATCTTTCATCGTCCAACGACGATTTCCCTCTTCTAGAATATTAATATCACTAGCATTAGGTGTATATGAAGGTAGAGCTAACGTAAATAGTGCCATGTCGTTTGGATCAACGCGGGGAGGAATAGCAGGATTTCTATCATCGGATCCTGAGACAATTCTCAAATATCCAGTGTTTGCTCCGCCAACTTTTTGTCGAACAGACAAGACAATCTTATCAAAGCGGGGAGCAAAGAATTGCATGTCATATTGGAAATGCCCTTGTGAATCTGGGTGGAGAATTTCTTGGTCGGCCGTATGGCTATTTGGTTCTGAAGCAAACGGAACGTAATAACTTGTGTTGGCGTCACCAGTTGAATCAACTTCAACAGCCCTTGATGGTCGGAAGTCAAGATATTCTCCTAACTTATATCGTTGTCCTGATTTGTTTGAAACAAACGAAGGAATGTTTTCTAAACTAACCTGGCCATTATATGAGTCAACAGTAAACATTCCAGCATCGACTGAGTTGTCATGAATAAATCTATCTACAACTACGGCTAGCTGCCCCTTTGGAGCTTTTGCGCCAGGCTTTAATACAACAGAAGCATAGTCATAAAGAGCCTCACTCTGCCCAGCATCCAAAACATAATTGTTAGTGACACGATGCTGGTTGTTGTTTAGCATATTTCCCATAGGAAGGTCCGAAGGATCTCCAGTATCATAGACATCAACAAGTCGATATACATCTACTAATCCCAGATTGTCCTTTTCTCCAGGAACAGTGTTTGGAGATGTAAATGTAACCCAACTATTTCCTGAAACTGTGCGGTCTGTGAGAACAGGAACAGATGCAGCATCTTGGGCATTTATTCCTCGAACTAATGTCTTAGATTTTATATTAAGATTCTTTACGAGTACAGGGCCAATTAGTCTAACATTCTCAGTACCAGAAATGAAATCTGATTCTATTTTAATTGCAGTTATAAGCCCATCTGCATTTTCGGTTATTAATGAGAAATTAAAATCCGCAGAACCAATTACCTGGCCAGTGGTTTCGTTGATTACTGTATAGTTGTCTTCTTTATCGGTTTTGAAAAATGCCTTGTCGGTATAGTTAGTTCCCCTAAAGTTCAATGAGCTAAAAGTCACATCGCCGGAGATGGCAGATACTTGATGTGAATACCTTGCATTGAATTCAAAACCAGTTCCTGTAGAAGAAGAATCAATTGAATTTGCAACTCTAGCCCCACCAACAGGCATCTTGAAAATCAAACTTGGGAATGTTCCTCCGCCAAAGATGCTTGTGTTTGCAATTGTTCCTACCGTTGAAATGTTGGCGTTAGCGTATTTGTTTGCAGGGAGATCAGGATTCCCCGTTGCGGCGCCAATAGCCACATCAGAATCATTTACTGCCGAAGCAATAATAGATCCACTAAATTTATTAAATGTGTTTCCTAAAGTTGCGGCCGCTCTGACATCAGCATTCAGCGCAAATTTTTCTTTCAATCCAGGGAAATGTGCAGTATTATTGGTTGGTTGGTTAAATGGGCTATCTAAGTATAGTGTTCGGGTGCCCAGGGAATCGGTGTTGTCAAGGTAAGTTTGCGAGTCTGATCGAACAACTGTTCGTGTCTGCCCAGCAAAATCGGGATGGTCATGTGACCAGGTAATAGTAAACTTTGCCCCAACATATGCATCATTCCATACGCTCGTATTAGCAGTTCTAATCTTAACTTCGTTGGCTCCGGTGCCACCAGTATCTACTGTTACACCGGGCGAGGCGAAAAAATTTCCTGTGAGAGCAGGCGAACCTTCAAAGTCAGTCACATAAATCGCATGAGTATTGGCCCCAACATATTGTACATCTCTAATTCGGAATCGACCAGCGAGAGTTGATTTATATGCAAGCTCATTTTGGGCTGGCGTAAAGGAAGAGGTCACATTAACACAAAACGTATTAACAGTATGAAGATCCCAGATAGGAGCATCTCCAACAGACAATTGTGAACCTTGTGCCTCAAGGTCTGTAACTAACATAAACGCGCCATGATTTAATGGAGTTGTTACGTTCCTGATGATTGCTGTTTTTCTGGCCTTTTGAATATATTCGACCCAAGAACCAGCCTGCTCATATTGATGCCCACGAATATAGGCGCTGGCGGAGGTTTTACCCGACTTAGGTTGAACCGTAACCTTTACAGTATCCGCAGGTCCATCTTCAACTCGACAATCAAAATCATCGACAATGTAGTTTCCACTTTCGTCGAATGTTCGTTTGGCCATGGCCTCGCCCAGCATGTTGTATACGGGGTCTTGATTTGGAGCTGTACCATAGGCTCTTTGGCCATTTTCAATACGCAAGATTTCAACAAAATCTTTAGCTGACCCCGGATTGATTGTTATGCCATCAGAACCAGGAGCCTTGGCCAAGTCTAACGCAATCTTTAGGCGATGGGCCCCAGGAGCATAAGTCGTATATGTTCCCTGAGCATTATCGAATAGAGTACCATCTTCGGCCTCAGTAACAATAGTTTCATTAATTTTAAGACCGATTTTATATGTTGGGCTGTCTGAATATTTGTCTAGAATAATTCGTTGTTTCGGAACATGAGTAAAGTATCCGCCAGTAGATGTCGTGATAAAATAGACACCGCTTGTAATTCCCGCATAAGAGGCCTGACCAACTTCAGCGCCCGAGCTTGATATTGTGTTGTTTACAACTGCGTTAAAACCACTATTCTCGGCTCGGTCAATAATAAAATCATTAGCTGTAAACTTATCTCCAGATTCATAATTAAGTAATAGGGTAGCAGGATCTCCATTATCGGTTCGGTTTTCAGCCAAAACAACCCTTGCAACAGGGCGACGACCATCAGGAGAACTAATTCGACCGTCGTCGTTTGTAATATAATCTCCGGGTCCTCCGAAAGTCGCAGTTCGAGAATCCAATTGAATAGTAATGCCGACTAATGTAGTAGAATCAAATGCAGTTGCAGTATTAACTGTAGCCGAGCCTATGGGGTGTGCCGGATCATTGCTCGTATAGTCGGCCAATTTAATATACTCGCACTTGTTATATGCAATCTGACCATCCAACACACGGGAACCATGTTGAAAAATATGCTTACCATGATATTCAATCTGTTTCTGTAGATTCGTCTGGAGCTGTGTTAGTTCCCGAGCCTGGACTGCATATCCTGGGCGAAACAAGATCCGATAAAATTGTTTATCTTCGTTATAGTCATCCCAATAAGGAGTAGCATTTGTAGTAAGCGGCATGTATTATTTTTTCCTTATCTTTAAAACTCAATAACAATTTTAATATCTTCGGCCTGGTCTTCTGAACGAGTGATTGGAGTCCTATGTTCTATATACAAAATATCTCCGGTATAGGGCTGAAGGTCTGGTTCATAGATGACG
>DQKQ01000089.1 GCA_015660615.1 Flavobacteriales bacterium | reverse complement strand
GTTTCAGGCGTACATTTTCTTCGTGTGGATCCTGATATAGGTGGTCAATACGGCTGGTGTTGAAGGAGGAAGCACGGCGCTTAATACCGTGGACTTCATACCCTTTTTTAAGTAAAAATTCAGCTAGGTAAGATCCATCCTGACCTGTAATTCCTGTTATGAGAGCGCATTTTGCCATGAGTGCAAGTTACTTGAAATCTTGGGATTGAATCTGTCTGTAATATGGCCCCTTATTTTCAATCAATTTAGAGTGAGATCCAGTTTCAGCAACTGAGCCTTTAGCGAGTACTACGATTCGGTGTGCATTCTTTATAGTGCTTAATCTGTGGGCAATTATAAGTGTGCTACGACCCTTCATAAGTTCTTCAAGTGCGATTTGGACTTCAGTTTCAGAAACACTGTCAAGTGCACTTGTGGCTTCATCAAGGATTAATATATCAGGGTCCCGTAGGATAGCCCTAGCAATTGCTATACGTTGTCTTTGCCCACCTGATAGTTGGATGCCACGCTCACCAACAATTGTGCTGAAGCCTTCAGGGAAGGACTCGATAAAATCTATGGCGTTAGCTCGTTTTGCTGCATCGCGAATTTCTGAGTCTGTGGCATCTAGTTTTCCATATGCAATGTTAGATCTTATATCGTCTCCGAATAGTATTACTTCTTGTGGTACGTACCCTATTCTTTTTTGAAATCCGCGGAGATCCATTTCGCTGATATCCTTCCCGTCAATTGTAATAGATCCTGATACGGGAGATTCAAATCGAAGAAGGAGGGAGGCAATAGTTGACTTACCAGCGCCACTTGGTCCAACAAGGGCGATTTGTTCTCCGACTTTCATCTCAAGCGAGAGATTTGAAAGTATAGCTAGTTCTTTACGTGAATTGTAATGAAAATTGATATTCTCAAACTTGATAGGCTTTCTTAAATCGTATGATCTGACTTCTTCAGTGAGACTTTTTATCTCACGTTTTTCATTAAGTAGATCCATAAGAGATTCAACAGCACCGAGGCCTTTTTGGACTACCCCGAATAGATTCGCAAGCCCACCAACACTTCCAGCAACAAGCCCCGTCATCAAAAGGAAGGTGAAAAAATGCTCCGAAGCCAGATCGCCTGATTGCATAAGCGCCGCTCCCTTAAAAATCACTAGAGTTATAGCTCCGAAAATAAATAGGATTATGAAGCTTGCGAAAGCTCCGCGACCTATAGCACCTTTCATAGCAAGATTGCGGACTGTTCCTATACTACTTGCATATCTTTTTCGCTCGTACCACTCATTCGCAAAAGCCTTAACGTTTATGATACCGGTTAGCACTTCTTGAACTATGACATTAGACGTGGCAATTTCGTCTTGCGTTTCTTTAGATAAGCGCTTTATAAATTTCCCAAAGACTATGGCGACAAGAACCACTACAGGAAGAGTCATAAGCATCATTAAGGTTAGATCGACTGAAAAATAAGCGAGTGCGGCAATGCCACCTACTAGCATTATTGTTTGGCGTATAAGCTCTGCTAAAGTTGTAGTGAAAGTGTCTTGAATGGAGGTTATATCTGCAGAAATACGACTATTTACATCACCAACTCGCTTGTCGTGATAGAAGTTCATAGGCATACTTATCACTGCTTCAAAGGCATCTCGTCGCATTGTGAGCATCATTTTTTCAGTCATATTAGCAAAAAGATAAACGCGTATAAAACTTAGAGAAGCCTGTACTACAAGGACGATTGCGATTGTTGTTACGATTGCCTCTAGGTTGTTAAAGTTGAAGTTCGCTAAGAATCCTGTTTCAAGGTCACTTGCGGAAATGTTTTCATTTCCTCCCATGATACCTACTCCACCTAGCTGTCCCCATAATCTCGTTACAAAAAGTGTAAGAATGCTGGAAATCGTGATTAGAATAATACCCAAAGCAAAACCTATTCTGTGTGGTTTTAAATAGGGTGCCATCTGTTTAAAACCACGCAGATCCGATATTTTAAGTCGCTTCTTTTTCTTCTTTTCGGTAGTAGTTGTAGTTTTGCTCTTCATAGAGTGCGAATTTAGTAACTAAAAATGGGTTGTGAGTAAAGAAAGAGTTCACTATCTTTGCCCTCCTCTATAAAGGGAAAAATAGAAATCATGCCAAAAAGAACATTTCAACCTTCAGTTCGAAAGCGCCGCAACAAGCACGGTTTTCGTAAACGTATGGCGTCTTCTAGCGGTCGTAACGTGTTAAATGCACGTCGTCGTAAAGGCCGTATGAAACTTAGTGTTTCGACTGAGCGTCGTCACAAAGGTATCCAGAGATAGAAAATTCTATCCAGAGCTAGATATAGTTCTAACTTATTATTTCAACAAGGGAATCCAACTGGGTTCCCTTGTTGCGTTAAAGCGTTTAAACTGGCCCCAGCACCACCACCACATTTCCCTTGCGTATCACTTCCCACTTCCTTCCCAGACCTTTCAATAAATCGTTTGATATAAAGTTCACTTTTAAATCATTCAAGAAGTCGAGTCCCGGCCCGAAGGCCTTAAACATCGCTTCTTTGCAAGCCCAAACTTCTTCCAACCTTCCACTTTCCACTTCCACTTTCCTCATCACTCTACCAGCTATTCGCTCTAATCTAGGGTCCCCTTTAATTACGATATCAACTCCTATCCCCGAACTTTCTTGAGCTGACCCTTCACGTATGATTACCGCTGCGTGCGCTAAGCTCTGACTATCGTTCACTTTATCAATTGCGTGGCTTATTGAAATCGACATATTTCCACGAACTCCATCTATAAATAGAATAGGTGCCCCGCTATCATCGTGCTCAACCCACCAATCTTCGCTGCCTAGAAGCTCGTAAAAACAATTGATAACCGCCTCGTGCTCTGCAATTTTATTCTTCGAAAGCCCCCGTGTATCTCTCTTGGGGTAGTGCTTGCCCACACGCCTAATGACATCATCATTCGTCTTTTCGACAACATTAACATACTTTATTGCTAGGACTATTCCCATAATGTAAAGTTAAGTCCTAGATAGCAATTCGTTTCGTAAATTTGCACCATGAATTCATCAACTAATACATCCTATATTCCATATAAGGTGAAGGATATTAACCTTGCTGATTGGGGTAGAAAGGAAATACTTTTAGCTGAGGCTGAGATGCCCGGGCTAATGGCTATTCGTAAGGAGTTTGGACCTACAAAGCCTCTCAGTGGAGCTCGCATAGCGGGTTGCTTACACATGACCATTCAGACAGCTGTTCTTATCGAAACTCTTGTTGAGTTGGGTGCTGATGTCACTTGGTCTTCATGTAATATATTCTCTACTCAGGATCACGCTGCTGCCGCAATAGCCGCTACGGGGGTTCCTGTATATGCTTGGAAAGGACTAACTGAAGAGGAGTTTGATTGGTGTATAGAACAAACCCTTCACTTCGGAGAAGACCGCAAGCCTCTTAATTTAATCTTAGATGATGGAGGAGATCTAACGAACATGGTGCTTGATAGATTCCCAGAAATTGCTGAAGGAATAAAAGGAATTTCAGAGGAAACTACCACTGGGGTATTGAGACTTCATGATCGTCAAAAAAATGGCACACTTAATATGCCAGCCATCAATATTAACGACTCAGTAACTAAATCTAAGTTCGACAACAAGTACGGTTGTCGCGAGTCTTTAGTAGACGCTATTCGCAGAGCTACTGATGTTATGATGGCCGGTAAAATTGCTGCTGTTGCTGGATTTGGGGATGTGGGAAAAGGTTCAGCGGAATCTCTTCGCAACGCTGGTTGCAGGGTTATAATAAGTGAAATCGACCCTATTTGTGCTCTACAAGCAGCAATGGAAGGTTTCGAAGTCAAGCCTATGCTTGAAGCTTGCGCTGAAGCGGATATAATTGTTACTGCAACTGGGAATAAGGATATTATAACTGGCGCTCACTTTGAGGCGTTGAAGGATAAGGCTATTGTATGCAATATCGGTCATTTCGACAATGAAATTGATATGGCTTGGCTCAACGGAAACCATGGAAATTCCAAGGATGAGATTAAGCCACAGGTTGATAAATATACGATTAACGGAAAGGACATTATTGTTCTTGCTGAGGGTCGTTTAGTAAACTTAGGTTGTGCTACCGGACACCCCAGTTTCGTTATGAGTAACTCATTCTCTAACCAAGTGCTTGCTCAATTGGAGCTTTGGTTGAGAGCAGATAAATACGAGAACAAAGTTTACACACTACCTAAAAACCTTGATGAGAAAGTCGCTCGCCTACACCTTGAGAAAGTTGGAGTTGTTCTAGAAGTTTTATCTCAGCAACAAGCTGATTACATAGGAGTACCAGTAGACGGCCCTTATAAGTCTGACGAGTACAGATACTAAAAAGTACCGAGACTATTTAATTGTAAACGTGAAGTATTGGTGGGTTCCAATTAGTTCTATATCTATGAAGAGGTAGAGTTGCTGGCCCTTGCATTACTGATCCGTCAAGGATTATCCATTTTGAATCAGAACATTCGCTTTCATCATAAAGGGTAATTCCATCTGACTCAACAGCCACATGGCATCCCAGTGTCACATCAAAAGTTGAGTGTCTATCGAGTACCACAAATTCATCCATGGTGTATCTGTAAATAATAATCCCCTTAGAACCACCTTGAACAATCAGGTGCTCACCAGGAAAATTGAGCGAGGTGTATGAAGGGAGGTTAAGATTAATGTCAAAATTCACAGGGACATAAGGAATATTCTGGTTATTCTGTTCGCAAGAGGATTGCATTAAAAAATACGCTCCAACAATCACAAGTGGAATTCTTAACTTTCTCATCTTATTTAATTAAGTATCCGACCTCTAAGCCCTAGCGGATCCTTAGCTTCCCCAGCTATAAATTCTTTTAGATAGGTCGGTTCATACAGAGCAAGATCCTCAAATATCCCCTTATTAAACTTATCGCTAGCTAACTCAATTGCAGCCTCAGCAGTTGGCCAATCTTCAACAAACACTCTATTATTTCCTGAAAGAACTTCAGAACACTTTAGCGCCCCATCTCCAGAAAAACAAATTTTCTCCAGCCCATCCCAAGGGAATACACTTTTATCATCCACTATGATTGACTCAATATTACTAGAGTTGTCTAGCCCAGAGTCAAAGCAACGAGAATAGACCTCCATTCTCCTAGCATCTAACATAGGTACGTATGCATCAAAATTAGGCTGTTTTGCCCTCGCTTGTACAGCCAGAACAGTCAACGTATCAACTGAAATAAGAGGGATTCCTAAAGCATGGCAAAGTCCTTTCGCTGCAGCCACACCTATTCTTAACCCAGTGTAAGACCCAGGACCACCAGAAACACTAACTGCTGAAAGAACCTCGCGTTCCAGTATTGCTTCTATGAAAACTTCATCTATAAATGTCTGAAGTTTCTCGGCGTGACTATAGCCATTTTCGCGCACACATCTGTTTGCAAGAAGTTCTCCAGACTTTGAAAGAGCAACAGCACACTGATGAGTTGTCGTTTCTAAATGAAGAATAACACCCATTAGTCAAATTCTTCTTCTTTTTCTTCTTCTTTCACCTCCACCTTATCACCGTCTTCGAGCTTACGGGAAACCATATCATACGGTCCGCTCACGATTACATCCCCCTCTTTCAACCCGGATATGATTTCAATATTAAAATTATCTTGAATTCCAGTTTTAACTTTACTCCAAACAACTTCATTTTCTTCCCCCATAAGAAAAACACCTAATTCAGCATCGTCACTGTCCTCAGATTTCCGTGTTGATACACATTGAATGGGAATTGAGACAACATCTTTTACATTTCGGGTTAGCAGATCTACAGTGGCACTCATTCCAGGTCTAAATGGCGATTGTGATTTTGAAGAATCGTTTAATAGATGTTTGTAGCTATCAGGGCTAATCCTAACTTTTACCGAGAAGTTAGTCACTTGATCTAGGTTAAATCCATTTACGCCTGCATTTAAAGCAGTATTGCCTATTTCGCTGACGTGACCTTTAAAGGTTTCGTCTAAATATGCATCAACTTCAATTTCTGCATTGTTGCCAATCTTCACCCTGACTATGTCACTTTCATTCACTTCAATATCTACTTCCATAAGGCCGAGATTGCTTATTTTCATTACCACTTCTCCGGCAACGAAGCCATTTCCCTGAACACTTTCTCCAACCTCTTTGACTAGAGCAGTTACTATACCTGCCTGTGGTGCACGTAGCGTAGTTCTAGATAAGTTATCTAATGTCTCTTGGAGTGAAGCTTGTGCGCTAAGTATAGAATATTCAGCACTTTTAACACCTTCTCCTGCACTTACTAAGTTAGCTTCGGCAGCATTAAATGCCGATTCTGATTGATGAAATTCTGCTTCAGACACAACTCCGCTCTTAAACAAGATTTGATTTCTATCCCAAGATTTCTTAGCCACGAAATATCCCGACTCACTTGATGCAAGCATAGCTTTAGCCGATGATAAATTAGAAAGTGTAGTATTAACAGCTGCTTGAGCTCTGTTACGAGCAGAAATATACACATCAGGGTTGATTACGGCTAGTAGGTCGCCCTCAGCCACGACGTCTCCTTCTTTTACCGGTAGCTCGATTAATTGTCCACTGACTTCGGCACTGACGCTAACTTCAAGTTCAGGTTGGATTTTACCGGAAGCACTAACCCTTTCAACTATATTATTTAACTCAGCAGTTGTCGTAATCACCTCAGGCAGTTCCCTCTTCCCGCCAAAAAAAGATGCAGCTACAACTAGTGATATAAGAACCCCTCCAAGAATGATAAAAATGTGTTTTTTAGTCATAGTGGTATTTATTAGCGTAATATGATGGCCTTACCCTGATAGAAATCTAAAATCTTTGATTTAAACAAAAGATCATATCTAGTTCGTAGCATATTCACTCTAGCGTTGTCTAACCTCGTTCTTGAATCGGCATAATCAAGAGCAGAAATAGCTCCAGATTCGAATTTTAATTTGGTGTTTGCAAATGCAAGTTCTGCTGAAGAAAGAGCTGCTTCTTGAGCTAAGAGGTTTTTTTGTGAGGCAATAGCATCAGCCCAAGCACTTTCTATAGTTTGAGTCAAAGCTTGCTTAGTCAACTGCTGTGCGTACTTTGATTGAAGTACTCCCACTTCAGCCTGCTTTACCCCTGCACGTGTATTAAAACCGTTTAAAACAGGAATGCTAAGAGAGAAGAAAATACTTTGGTTGATGTTCATAGAAAGCTGATCAGAAAAAGAAATAGCTTCATATTCAGAGTAATTAGGCACAAGGGGAATTACTTGAGCACCGTCGGCTGTGACGCCTGAATAATAGACGGGAGTTCCATCCTCTAATTGACCCAATTCAGCCCAGTCATAAGTGGGTTCTCCTACAGGGATTTGTCTATTTGCAGAGTATCCTGATCCGAAGTTATATGACCCAAATAAACGAGGTAGATACCCAGTTTTCGCAAGGTCTAGATTGATATTTGCATCCTCGAGAGTGAGGGACGCAGCGCGCATTTCAGGGAATG
>DQKQ01000098.1 GCA_015660615.1 Flavobacteriales bacterium | reverse complement strand
CTAACCTTTGCTATAAATAATCTTCCGATGAATAACATCGAATCAACTTGGAACGGTTGGGGAATTTTACCTGATGATTACGCAGAAGGAGAATACAGGCTTGTGAGAAAAGTTTTAATTGAGGGATATATTGATGGGTTGTTGAGGAAGTATTCGACTTGGGTGGATGCGATAACGGGTCAGGTTTGGTTGAGAAAAAACGAAGTGGTTCACCACGTAGGTAAGCACGTAACAAGGAGCATGGGGATGCCGGTAACGAATGTAAAATTTGAAAACAATAAGGTTTCGCACAAGCCTTTTCCCCCGATTATTACAGGCATAACCCAAGCTGAAGCCCACCTCGCATATCCATATGAATCCCCAGAGATATTAGCGATGCCTCATTTGAAGATGATACTCAACGGGACGACATATTACTCTGATGAGAATGGTGGCTTTGTAACGGTAGAGTCCGGCGATGTTATCAACGTTCCCTTTGCTTTAGAAGGGAGATGGAGTAAGGTTTATACCGACGATGTTATGCCTTCCGAGAACATTGATTTACAAGACGCATACAACTATTTAACTGTCCCAGGAAATGTTAAGGAAACGAGTGCGTATAGGAGTGTGAATTTAATCCATGACCATATGAAATTATGGATGCCTGAGTTTACTGGACTAGATTTTCCGATGACAACAAATATTGACGTGGAGGGAGAATGTAACGCTTTTTTCGATGGCGGAAGTATTAACTTTTTCGATACAGGTGGGGGATGTAATCCGACCTCTTTAATCGCGGATGTGGTGTCTCACGAATACGGTCATGCGATAAATAGCTACTACTACAATTCACTTGGAGCTGGGTTTAACAATGGAGCGATGGGAGAGGGGTATGCTGACTTTTGGGCTATGTCATTAGGAGATATAGCAGAGATAGGAAAGGGTTTTTACGAGGAGAATAATGATGGGATTAGGCGCTATGATGAGAATCCCAAGGTCTACCCAGAAAACTTAGTGGGAGAAGTTCATGCCGATGGTGAAATTATAGCTGGAGCTTGGTATGACACCCACTTATTAATGGGCGGGGATTGGTCACAAACGATATCGCTGTTCGTAGATGCATATCCCGGATTACAAGCAACAGCAGTAGATGGCAACGAAGGTCAAGCTTTCACAGACGTCCTTTTAGATGTCCTACAGGCTGACGACGACGACGACGATTTAATGAACGGAACTCCTAACGCTATTGATATTATCGAAGGTTTTGCGATCCACGGAATTACACTTTTCAGCTACGCTACAGTAGATCACTTCCCTTTGTTGTTCTCAGATGCTGATCAGGTTATTGAAATTGAAGCAGAGGTAGATATTATCTTCCCGTATAACCTGTATTTCGACGGAGTTTACCTGAAATACAGAACAAATACAAATGATGATTATTCTGAAGTGTTGATGGATGAAGATGGGGATGTGTTTACCGCTGAACTAAGCGCTCTACCACCTGGAACGGTGGTAGACTACTACATGGAAATCCACGATGTGTTTGGTGGTATAAGTGGAGTAACTCCGTTTGCCGCAAACAAAGTCTCTAACAGCAACTTGCCATACCAAATAATAGTAGGCTGTTACCAACACCTCATAAACGACTCTGACGAGTATGCTGAGCTTGGGAATTGGCAATTAGGCTCCCCAACAGATAACGCAACTACAGGAGAATGGGAAGAGACGATTCCAGTAGGCTCTTTCGGAGAGCCAGGGGTGCCTTCAACATTAGTAGCTCCCCAACAAGATCATACAGTGGGCTTTAGTGGATATTGTTTCCTTACAGGAGTAAGCCCAGGGTCAGACGCAGGTATAGGGGCTAATGATGTTGATGCAGGACATACAACACTACTTTCTCCGGTAATAGATTTAACACTGTACGAAAACCCAGTGTTTTCTTATTGGAGGTGGTATGTAAATGCTCCTGCTACTGGAGCGAATCCCGCTACCGATTGGTGGCAGGTAGAGATTTCAAGTAATGGTGGAGATTCTTGGCAGTACTTAGAAAACACTCTTCAACAGGATGTCCGTTGGAGGAGAAATGCCTTTAGAGTCGCAGACTACTTAGATCTTACAGATGAATTCCAAATGAGGTTTATCGCCTCAGACAGCACCACTATAGGAGAGTATTTAGACGGTGGGAGTTTAATTGAAGCTGCTTTAGACGATATCGTCCTATACGATGTCTTACCCACAATAGATAACGTTCAAGACTCATCAATTTCTAATTCTGTTGTGAGTGTATCTCCCAACCCTGCATCAGAAAATATATCTATTAATGGCGGCCTACCGAATTCTACTATCAGAATCTTCGATATCAAAGGTCAAATGATTTACATAGGGAAAACATTCCAAGACGGAACAATTACAATTTCTGTAAACGACTTCTCACCTGGAATGTATAGCGCTCAGCTTATAGATTCTAACTCGAGAAACGCCTCTATAAAATTCGAAGTTCTTAGATAGGCTCTATAGCAGAGGTTAAAAGCCATCCCACATTTCCGTTATCTAATTTCACCTGTGTCCACTCGTTTTCCTTGCTAACTATGCAGGCCCTGGTCCCTTCGTGAAGTTGGAATAAACTCATACCTAATTCGCCTGGCATACTTCGGACTTCCACACGGCTATCCATTACTATGGCGCATGAGCTTTCAGAAATCCTCTTATTGGTTGAGTATAAAAACAATAGGAAAACTAAGGAAAGAGCCGCGCTCACCACTGCGCCACCTCTTAAAAAAGGTTTAGATAAACTCACCCCCCACTTGAGGTTTATGGCGATAAATACGAAAGCTGTAGTCCATGTTACTAAGCTCAGTATAAGCCAAACCCAGTATAAGTTCCCCGCAAAAATCACCGATACTAATCTATCTATCCCCACTCCAGGCAAAGCTTCTATTCTATCAATAGCTCTTAGTTCTGCAAGAAGTAGATTGGCTCTCAAATCTCCATCTAGCGGGTTTATAAGCCGCGCCCTCTCGTAGTGAAGGATAGATTCACCGATATGACTAAGTTTGTAATGAGCATTCCCCATATTGTATTCGAGTTCAAAACACAGATGATTTTGCGCCACCTCTTCGTAAAGTGCCGCCGCCAATTCATACTTGCCATCTACATATGCTTCATTCGCCTTTTGGAATAATTTGTCTACGTCCTGATCATTTCCGATTGCTAGTGAAGGCGCCATGACCATTGATAGTAAAATTATCCCAAGGCCTAGTAAATTGGAAGATTTCATCTTTTTTTCACCTTTTTTAGTGAGATCAAGAGCAAGCGAAATCGAATCATCAATTTCTGGAAGTAAGCCAGGCGCAAACCTAGCCATTTCACAAGTTTTTAAAAGCCCATCCCATTTATCGGCATCTTCTTTACCAACAATTTTATCCAGCTCAGCCACTCCTGTGTTCCTACTGAATGAGCTCCTACCGATTTGGAGTTTAGAACACAAGTACACCTCTAATGCTTCACCTAAAATAGTAAACGCCTCCTCACGGTTTTTGATCTTTGAACACTCTCCTAGCACTTTATGTAGCACCTTAAGAGCTTTCTTACTCTTAGTACCTGTAGGGTCGTGAAGTTCAGAGTCCCTTCTAAGCCTGAATAGATATGCCACACCTGCTACAATCGGTCCTAATAAAAACAACAAGTACATACATAACGTCTGTAGTTTTCCATCATCTCGCGATCCCCAATGCGCATGAGTTGTGTTGATATGCCTGATGTCGTGATTTAAAATCATCACATCACTCTTAGTACCAAACATAGTCTCTCCTTCATCCCCAGACTCTCTCCCGTAAACTACAATCTTACCTGAGTTTGTCGATGTTCTCACGAACTTATCTGACTTAGAATCGAAGTAGCTCACCTTAAGGTTAGGCAATTCGTAGTCGCCTGGTGCTCTGGGTATGATGACGTACTTATACGACCTCTTCCCTGACTGTCCATATTGACTTACGTTTATCCTGTCTTTCATCTCCGGATCAAACACTTCGAACTCTGTAGGCCAAATAATCTTAGGCTCCCTTAACAGCTTCAAATTTCCAGTTCCAGAATATTTAACTGTGAAATTGAACGCTTCATTTACCCCAACAGAATCAACCTCCACAACAGCATCTACAGTTAAGTTGCTAAATGTTCCGATAAACCCTGGTGGTTTTCCGTTTGGGTAAGGGAGTACTTCGATTTTTATGGATTTTGAAGTCGCGGTTACGTTTGAACCGTTAAAAAAATTAATCCTCACAAAACCTTTAATATTGAACCCATCGATGTTGAAAGTCCCGGTCTGCTGGGGAAATGCAACCACACGCCCCACGGTAGCAACTTGATACCTCTTGCCGTTAACGACTTCTGTTTCCCATCTCGCTTCCTTAGCTTCTACCTCCTCCTTCCAAAACCCCTTCAACTCCGGTAGATTGTACTCGCGCACCTCTAATGAGTTGTGTTGGTTATAAATTTTGTATTCAAAAACAATAGGTTCGCCAAGATGAACCTTCCTTTTAGACACTTCGATTACTGTAGCAAGATTGCCCAAACCCTTTTGTTGCTTAGTGTTAGGCGTCTTTGTTCCGTCTTTCAAAACTCGGATAACGAACGGTTTGGAGGTGAGCACACCAGCGGATGTAGACAGTTTTATTGCCGGAATTTTAATGTCCTGATTAGAAGAAATCGAGTAGGCGTACGTGTAGACGTGTTTGCTGGTCTTCTTTCCATTTATCCAATTGGAGCTGTGCTGTTGTGACGGTCCCCCTAAAAATGTAAGCCCTTTTAATTGAGGCATGGGGATATTACCAGAACTGGATTTACAGTTGTCGAGTGTAACCGAAATCTGAACGCGGCTATTTAACCTGACTGGATTAGCGTTTACAGAAGTCGTAATAGATGGAGTTTGGGCATATATCGAGGTTAATCCTGCTAATGTCAGAATAAATATCGAAACCAATCTATTTGAATATACTATACTCATTACCACTGTTTTTCTATCGTCTTTTTCTCGCCCTTTCCCTTTTGCCTGCGCAATTTAGCTTGAATTTCGGCTTCCTCGTTTTCTAAGTTTTCTAAAATTCTTGCCATATCCTCCTTTGAGATCTGCCCCTCTACTTGCTGTTCTTCTTTTTTCTGTTCCTCACCTTCCTCACCTTGCTGTTCTTCTTGTTTCTGTTCTTCACCTTCTTCACCTTGCTGTTCTTCACCGTCCTCACCTTCCTCACCTTCCTGTTCTTCCTTTTTCT
>DQKQ01000019.1 GCA_015660615.1 Flavobacteriales bacterium | reverse complement strand
GAAACTACTCCTTTTCCTCTAGTTCATATGTATGAGTAGGCTTGTAATCCATAACCCAAAGAAAAGGCACCCAAACAAACAATCCTCCGATGATAGCTCCCACATTGACCTCCTCATCCTTAGTTAGTGTTGTTCTGAAATTTTCATACCCTTCCTCTTTTAGTTCAACACGAGTTTGGCTCCAGCTAATTTTCATGTCTTCCATTAAGTATGGTGTAGTTCCAGCATATTCGCTATCAAGATAAACTTTAGCGCCCGATGGGATTGATTGAATCATAGTCCAGCTTGAGCAGCTAGAAAACAAAATAGTAACAAGCAATAGAATTGCGAAAGAACTAACTAGCTTAGATACACACATGATTTATTTATTATTATTTTCTCAAATATAAAAAAAAATTACTAAAATAAAAGGGCCAACCCGAAGGTTAGCCCTTTCACAATAATATTTCTTAAAGCAGCTTAGAAGCGCGCTCCAAATCCAATCATAGTATTAAATCCAGTATCCAGATTGTAATTAATCTGTGGATCAACATACAAACGATCACTTAAAGCATTTAACTGAAAATACTTACCAGCACCTAAAGAGATGCTCATATCTGCATCACCAGCACTTAAAAGATTGTCTGCTCCCACTTGGAAGAAAACTCCGCTCCAAAAGTAACGGACATTTAAATTAAGATCGATATCGTCATTCGCATCAGAGTTAATCGCTCCTGATACAACAAGATCGTCTATTACTGCATACCCTACAGTTGGGCTTATCATAACGCCAGTTGAAAAGACGTTCATTATAGTAGTCGCATCACCTGTTCCAAGGTAATAAGACCCTGCAGCTTGCTCAGATTGAGCTGAAAGCGTGAAAGTTAAAAAAGCACACGCACATAAAGTAAATAAATTTTTCATATAACAATGTTTTTTGTTCGGGGTAAATATGCGACTTAATTCTAATAGCAAAATAAATTATTAAAAATACATATCAACGCTAAAGTGTTAATTCAAAGCTGATTACCAATATTTACTGACACTAGAGCGCTAACTAACACCATGACACCTACCTTGCGAACATGGCAGAACAGAACGTTTTATCGGTTGAGGGGCTTTCGAAAAGGTATGGAGAGCGTCAGCTATTTGAGAATCTTACATTCGGGATAGGCAAAGGCCAAAGGGTGGCGCTTGTCGCCCGCAACGGTACAGGAAAGAGTACGCTTATGCGCGCCCTTTGTGATCTTGAGCCAGCAGATGAGGGGAGGATAGCATTTGCAGGGGGTATTCGTTATTCTTATTTAAAGCAAGAAGCGGATCTAGATCCGGCAGCAACTCTTCTTGATACATTATATATAGGCGACAATCCTGCTGTGATAGCTCTTAGGAACTACGAGCGAGAATTGGAACGTGGTGCCGAAGGAGTGAAATTCCAAGAGGCCAGTGATGCTATGGACAGGACTGAAGCTTGGAATTATGAAGCCCGCGCTCGTGAAATACTAGGCCAACTAAATCTCCACGACTTGAGCCGCAAAGTAGGATCTTTAAGTGGTGGTGAAAGACGTAGGGTGGCTCTTGCTGCAGTTCTACTCGAAAACCCCGACATCCTATTCCTAGATGAGCCTACAAACCATCTCGATCTAGACATGATTAATTGGCTTGAAAAGCGCCTTGCCGCCATGAACTCGACCATATTCATGATTACTCATGATAGATATTTCCTCGAAAATGTATGTGATCGTATCCTAGAACTAGAAAACTTAAAGCTTCACCCCTATAAAGGGAATTTCAGTTATTACTTAGAAAAGCGTGACGAGAGGCGTGAAAACGCACTAGCTTCTAAAGACCGGTCGCAGAAAGCGATGAAGCGCGAACTGATTTGGATGCGCTCCACACCTTCAGCCCGTACCGGCAAAAGCAAAAGCAGAATAGACCGCTTTTACGAAATAAAAAAAGAGGCATCTATACGTCTGAAGGAAGATCCTATGCACATAAGTGTAATCCCATCACGTCTTGGCGGAAAGATTGTTGAACTCCATAAAATCAAGTGTGCGTACGGCGACCGAACTTTATTCGAGGGCATTACGCATCATTTCCTGAGAGGCGAGCGTATAGGTATAGTGGGAGTTAATGGATCAGGCAAAACCTCGCTTTTAAAAATGATCTTAGGCGAACAAGCGCCCGATGCTGGTAAAGTCGTCGTAGGTGACACAGTCGTATTTGGTCACTATCACCAACAGGGCGGTGATTTCAGTGAGGAATGGAAGGTGATTGATGCTGTTCGTGAAATCGGTGATTATATTCCTCTTAAAGGAGGGGCTCAGTTATCCGCAGCTCAACTCCTCGAGCGCTTTCTCTTCCCACGACATATGCATCATCAGTACATTAAAGTACTGAGCGGAGGAGAACGCAAGCGACTTCACCTTCTTAGGGTTTTAATGAGCAACCCTAATTTTCTTATCCTAGACGAGCCCACGAACGATCTTGATATCTTCACTCTCGCAGTGTTAGAAGAGTTTCTCTTAGATTTTGCCGGCTGCCTTATTGTAGTATCTCACGACAG
>DQKQ01000112.1 GCA_015660615.1 Flavobacteriales bacterium | reverse complement strand
TAATTTAATAACTAATTTCCGAAGTCAGCTATCCGACTCACAAAGAAACAAAAAATTCCACCTTTTTAAACTTTCCTAACAAACAATTTTTAAAACCATTTAACCTTCTAAAAAAATGAAAGAAGAAAAAAATTTAGAAAATTTAATAGATAAAAATAATATTATTTTATTTTTATCTATATTAATCATATCATTTTCATTTTTTTTCTTTTTAAATTCAAAAACGGGAATTGGTTTTGGAATAACTGAAATTTTATTTTCAATAGCAATATCTATTTTTGCAACATTTTCTTTAATTTGGTCAAGATCAATAATTTCAAAAAACAAATATTTAGGAATAATAGTTGGATTATTATTAGTGGTGCTATTTGAATATAGTCTATATAATAAATATTCAGGATTGTATACTAATTTTTTTGCAATAACTATTTTTACAATTTGTTTTATTTATTTAGGTAAATATTTTTTAAATTCTAAAAGAATAGAATTAAATCAAAAAAACAAGTAGGCAGACACCGGTTTTTTCATCTTATTTTGATTGTGGCTTTTAGTAGCTACGTGCTTAAATTCTCGTTGACTCGAATCTTACACACTAGCTCTATCAACGTCATCTTCTTTGACGGCCTATGTTGTCTCGTCTTGCGGTTGGCTTCGTGCTTAGATGCTTTCAGCACTTATCCATTAATGCGTAGCTGTGCAGCCTGCTCATAACAACTGCTGACCAGAGGCATCCAAATACCGTTCCTCTCGTACTAGATATTCGTTACACTCAGACAACAACGCGCCTAGTAGATATCATACAAACTGTCTCACGACGTTCTTAACCCAGCTAACGATCCCTTTTAATGCGTGAACTCCGACACCCTTGGTTGCTTCTGCACAACCAGGATAGGAAGAGCCGACAGCGATGTACCAAACCGCGCCGTCAATATGGACTATCGGGCGCGACAAGCCTGTTATCCTTGGGGTACCTTTTCTGTCACACACGAGCCCTACTAAGAGGCTACGTGGGGTCGCTAGGCCCGACTTTCATCTCTGCACATCTTGCTTTTCGAAGTACAGTTAGGTAAACTTTTGCCCTCGCACTCCACTCCAGATTTCCAACCTGGATGAGTTTACCATTGGGCCCTACAGATATCTTTTCTGCAGGGTGCCGCCCCAGCCAAACTGCCCGCCTGCTGGTGTCCCCTTTCGGGTAAGCAATCTCAAGAACAATGGGTAGTATTACAAGGTCACTCCGTCTTCGCCAGAGCTAGACATCTACGCTCCTACCTATGCTATGCACCATTCTTAAAATCACAACAACAAGTTGCAGTAAAGGTCCACAAGGTCTCCGCTTCCCACTAGGCGACACCGGCATTTTCACCGGTAAGTGAGTTCAGAAGGACCTGGTTAGGGACAGCGACCACCTCGTTAAACCATTCATGCACGTCGTCATTCAAACGACAAGGCATTACGCTACCTTAAGAGCCTCATAGTTAGGCCCGCCGTTTAGCGGGTCTTAGCCCGGTTGAACCCAGGTTTTAAACACCGCCACTGGGCAGATCTCACCGGTTATACTAATCGTTTCCGATTTGCAACCGGCTATGTTTTTGATAAACAGTCGGGCAGTCCTTGTTACTGAGATCTACAAACGCCTTCTACATATCAAAGACATTCATAGACACCCCTTATACCGAAGATACGGGGCCAAATTGCCGAATTCCCTTAACCAGTTTTCCCTTTCACGTCTTAGTCTTCTAAACCAGAGTATCAGTGTCGATTCTGGGTACGGCTAATTAAATTCTATTGTATAAACTTTTCACGGGCCCCCGGATTCAATGGTTTTCGTCAAGCAATTCAAACACTTCTCATCATTACAATCCACATTTTTCTTACTTAAAAGTCCTTTCGAACTCCCACCTATCCAAAAGCAATTTATACACATAACAAACTTAATTAGTTCCGGAATATTAACCGGATGTCCATTCGTCATAGCCAGTTAAGGTATGACTTAGGTGCCGACTAACCCTTGGTTAAACGATATTGCCAAGGAAACCTTACTCTTGCGACGCCAACCATTCTCAGGTTGATCTGATCTTACTAACGCCAAGATTCTCGTTAGATCCCGCTCCACGCTTCCTCCCGGAAACACTTCTGCGCAGAATCCACGCCTGCTTACCAGAACACTCAAATGAGTGCCTCTAAAGTATCGGTAATATGCTTAGCCCCGTCCATTTTCAGGGCCTCGAACCTCAATAGGTGAGCTGTTACGCTTTCTTTAAATGATGGCTGCTTCTGGGCCTACATCCCCACTGTCTCAGGTTCAAGACACCTTTCGTTACACTTAGCATATATTTTGGGACCTTAACTCTAGTCTCCCTTGTTCGGGTCTCGGAACAGCACCTTACGCACTGCCCCCCATTCCTGTATTAAGCAGTTAACAAGTTCGGAGTTGGAAGAAGTTCCGTAATCTTTCGATCCTGCAAACTCTATCCGTACT
The DNA here is from genome assembly GCA_015660615.1 of Flavobacteriales bacterium. Lineage (GTDB taxonomy): Bacteria > Bacteroidota > Bacteroidia > Flavobacteriales_D > Sanyastnellaceae > UBA974. Next base: position 2,417 of record DQKQ01000112.1, on the reverse strand, counting down.
TTACCTCGTTAACAAACTATACAAGACTATACTGCGGCATATTTCAACAGGAACCAGCCATCGCTAGATTAGATTGGCTTTTCACCCCTATTCGCAAGTCATCCGAGTGCATGTACACAACAACGGTTCGGCCCTCCATTCTTCTTTCGAAAAACTTCAGCCTGCTCACGAATAGATCATCTAGCTTCGGGTCTCTCCCCAGTGACTAACGCATTTTCATACTCGCTTTCGCTATGGCTTCAAATTAACCTCGCCACTTTGAAGAACTCCTTGGCCCATTTTTCCAAACGTACGTTACAACTCCCTAAGAAGCCGTAACCATATGTAACTAATAGATTTCAAATCTTTTAACCCTCTATTAAGAGTACTTTTCAGCTTTCCCTCGCGGTACTGAGTTCACTATCGGACTTGGACTTATATTTAGGGTTAGGAGTTAATCCTCCTATATTCAGACCTCCAATCCAGGAGGCCCTACTCTTTTGAAGAGCAACATATCATTTTAGTTTACGGGACTATCACCCTCTAAGGTATTTCTTTCCAGAAAATTTCAACTCAATGACTTAGTCACTTATCTCCACCACATCTCTAACTTCTTTTCAAAAGCAGATTCAGTTTGCCCTGATTCCGTTTCGTTCGCCACTACTAAGGAAATCACAATTGTTTTCTCTTCCTGCCGGTACTAAGATGTTTCAATTCCCGGCGTGTATTTGCCTCTCGGCATATTCCGAAGAATACGTTATCGTATTAGGAAATCTCGGGTTCAAATTTTGCATGCAAATAGCCCGAGCTTATCGCAGCTTGCCACGTCCTTCATCACAGTCCAAACCAAGCTATCCATCTATTAGCGTAAGTATCAAAATAAGATCTCTGAACTCTACTAAAGTCGCTACTAGTGTCTGCCTACTTGCTTCATTGAATATAATCTCTGCATGATATGCAACTGTTAGTCACACACCACTGATTTTTTAGTTCATCTATGAACTTCACTAGGTGAATATGATTGTAATTACGATCCCATTCAAGAAGAATGGACCCGCCGTGAATCGAACACGGGGCTCCTCGGTGCAAGCGAGGTATTTTACCACTAGACTACGGGCCCTTCATAACCTTTCGTCTCAAGCGTTTAAAAAAGTTACTCTGTAACTTTTTAAGATGTTAAGTATGCAAGTTACGTAATTATATAATCATAAAAATTTAGGAGGTGATCCATCCGCAGGTTCCCCTGCGGATACCTTGTGTCGACTTAACCTACCTTGTCTTACAAAGGTTCGTTCCTGACGGACCTCGCCAATGCAAAACTCGGTTGGTTTGACGGGCGGTGAGTGCAAGGAGCATTGACATATTCACCGTTCGCTGATAACGAACGATTACTACGAATTCCAGCGTCACGAGGGTGAGTTGCAACCCTCGATCTGAACTAGGCTGCAGTTTATGGGATTAGCTTCTCCTCTCGGAGTTGCAGCCCTCTGAATGCAGCATTGCCGCGCGCGTGTAGCCCAGGGTATTCGGGACGTACTCACCTAACGTTGCCCGCACCTTCCTCCTTGTTACCAAGGCAGTCTATATATTTTACACGTAGTAAATATACATACGGGTCTCGCCTGTTACCAGATTTAACTGGTCATCTCACGACACAGGCTGACGTCGGCCATGCATCTCCTCTCAGCGTGTCAGGTAAGCCCTTCAGACTGACCTTCATTCTGCTGTCGATCCTGGTGAGGTTCACGGTGTGTAATCTAATTGAACCGCACGCGTCACTCGTTGTAGTACTCCCCCGCCTATTCCTTTAAGTTTCGGCCTTGCGACTATACTTCCCAGGTAGCACACTCTACGGCTTCCCTACAGCACTGAAACCTCTCGAAGAGGCTCCAATGTTTAGTGTGCAGTGTTTACTGCTAGGACTACACGGGTATCTAATCCGTTTTGCGCCCCTAGCCTTCATCCCTGACTGTCAGATCCGTTCTCGTAAGGTGCCTTCGCTATTGTTAGTCCAAAAGGGATCAACACATTTTACCGTTACCCCAATCGTACTCCTTACGTCTCCCGGTCTCTAGTTATGCAGTATCTCTTGCAGTTCCAAACTTGAGACTTGGGATTTCACAAGAGACTTACATAACAAGCTACGGATGTTTTAGACCCAATAAAAGTGATTGCGACTTGGACTGCTGGTATTACCGCGGCGGCTGGCACCAGTCTTGCCCAGTCCTTATTCGTGAGACTTTTTACATTTCACAAAAGCTTCTCAATTATAGAGAAGCACTCTGGCTCGCTCTGTCACGCTTTCGCGCATTGCAGAAAATTCTTAACTGCTGCACCCCGTGGGGCTAGGAATAGTGTCTCAGATTCCTTCTCAGGGCCTCTCCGCTAAGAGCCCTTACTGATCATCGCCTTGTTAGTCTTTTACACCAACAACAAGC
>DQKQ01000258.1 GCA_015660615.1 Flavobacteriales bacterium | reverse complement strand
TACTTATCGATGTAGTACTGGAGAGGCTTTTTAAGCCTCAGAAGCGCAATGCCGCATTCGTGCGTTAGGAAATCGCTCATAAAGATGTTGTAGGTGGAGGTGCGAAGGTAGTCACAATCGTACATTTGTAGCGATGGCAAAAGACCTAGATCCTGAAGACTTTTATACTACTGATGAAGGTTTCATTGTCTTTACAGAAACATACCATTTAAAGCGTGGTAATTGCTGTGAAAGTGGATGTAAGCATTGCCCTTATGATTTTGATAAAAAGACGGGAACCTATAGAAACAAAGGAAAGAAATGAATTTAGATAAGTTCAAAGAATCGATTACGCAGGGCATACCCTCGATTTTACCTCCTTCAAAAACGCCCAGCGATGGAGTACCCCACGCTCCCGTGAGAAAAGAAATCCTAACTTCAGCTGAAAAAGAACTGGCCTTATCTAACGCTCTCAGGTATTTTCCAGAAGATCAGCATGCAGTTCTTGCGCCTGAATTCGCTCAGGAATTAAAAAATTACGGAAGGATATATATGTACCGCTTGATGCCAGATGTTGAAATAAAAGCCCGTCCGATAGAGTGGTATCCCGCAAAATGTCAGCAGGCTGCGTCAATCATGTTAATGATTCAGAATAATCTCGATGCTGCGGTGGCCCAACACCCTCAGGAGTTGATAACTTATGGAGGAAACGGATCGGTATTCCAGAATTGGGCTCAGTACAGGCTCACGATGAAGTATTTAAGCGAGATGGATTCATCCCAAACCCTCACAATTTTTTCCGGCCATCCAATGGGACTTTTTCCATCACACCCAGACGCCCCAAGAGTTGTCGTAACAAACGGAATGGTAATCCCTAACCACAGCTCTCAAGACGATTGGGAGCGCATGAACGCACTCGGAGTTAGCCAATATGGCCAAATGACAGCAGGGTCGTACATGTATATAGGCCCTCAAGGAATAGTTCATGGAACAACCATCACAATCCTTAATGCCGGCAGAAGACTAGCTGAAAAGCACGGTGGCGATGAATCTTTAGCAGGGCGCTTATTCGTGACTTCTGGACTGGGCGGTATGAGTGGAGCCCAACCAAAAGCGGGTAACATAGCCGGTTGTGTTACGGTTTGCGCTGAGGTAAGTGAGGCTGCGGCATATAAGCGACACGGACAAGGATGGGTCGACCATGTAATTACTAACATCGTTGAGCTCTCTGATCGAGTGCGTGAATCAATATCGACTAAGGAGGTGGTCTCATATGCATATCTCGGCAATGTGGTGGACGTTTGGGAAGAGTTCGATAAGCAGGAGATTTATATTGATCTAGGTTCAGACCAAACCTCACTTCATAACCCTTGGGCTGGTGGATACTACCCTATGGGAATCTCATTTGATGAGTCTAATATTATGATGGCAGAAAACCCTGAGCAGTTTAAAAAGCTAGTTCAGGAAACACTAAGACGCCATACATCAGCGGTAAATAGACACACCGCAAAAGGAACTTATTTTTTCGATTACGGAAACGCTTTCCTTCTCGAAGCAAGCCGAGCTGGAGCAGAGGTAATGTCAGAAGACGGCCTTTCATTTCGCTATCCGAGTTACGTTCAGGATATCATGGGTCCTATGTGTTTCGACTACGGATTTGGACCATTTAGATGGGTGTGTACTAGTGGTGAACCAGGCGATTTAGCTTTAACTGATGCCATCGCATGCGAAGTGCTAGAGGAGATGATGAAAGAGTCTCCAAAAGAGATTAAAATCCAAATGCGTGACAATATCCAGTGGATTCGTAGCGCTAAGGAAAATAATCTTGTTGTCGGTTCACAAGCTAGAATCTTATATGCAGACGCGGAAGGTAGAATCAAGATTGCAAAGGCATTCAATGATGCGGTTGCCTCCGGAGCGATAAAATCTCCTGTTGTTTTAGGCCGCGATCATCATGACGTGAGTGGAACTGACTCGCCTTATAGGGAGACCTCAAATATTTATGATGGATCTGCGTTTACAGCAGACATGGCGATACAGAACGTTATCGGTGACGGATTTAGAGGAGCGACTTGGATTTCGATACACAACGGAGGAGGCGTTGGTTGGGGCGAGGTTATTAACGGAGGCTTCGGCATGCTTTTAGACGGTTCACCGGACTCGGAAAGGCGCCTAAAATCAATGCTACACTGGGATGTAAATAATGGCATTGCACGACGAAGCTGGGCACGTAATCCCGGAGCGGAATGGGCTCTAGTTCGTGCCATGGCTGCTGAACCCCGCCTCAAAGTAACACGAGCAAATCACGCCTCTGCTTCGCTCATAAAGAAAGCACTATCGTGAATACGGTGAAAGTTGTTGCACATAGAGGGTACGCCGCAAAATATCTAGAAAATACTCTCGAGGCATTAAGCGAAGCCGTCAAGGCGGGAGCAACAATGGTTGAGTTTGACGTCCAATTCACAAAGGATCTCACCCCCATCATGCTTCACGATGACAATTTTAAACGCACAATGGGATTGGATCTAAGTGTGTTTGAAATCACCCAAAGAGAACTCAAAGGCAAGTTAGAACTTAAGCAAATTAGCGAGATTGAGGAGGTTATGGTTTGGCTTAAGACAAACCCGGGAGTGAAGGCATTTGTGGAATTAAAACAGGAATCCATCGACGTGCACGGACTCGAAGTATGTGTGAAAGCGCTCCGCGAATCCTGCGACTCCGCCCTTGACCAATGCGTATTTATCAGCTTCAACCCTGACTCAGTAAAAACTGCGCAGGAGTGTGGCGTCATGGAGACAGGTTGGGTAGTTCTAAGCTATGACGAAGCGGGCGCGAAAATCTCAAAGGAACTCTCTCCAGATTACCTTTTCGGCGACGAGGGAATTCTTCCTAACGATGGCTCAAGACTTTGGGAAGGAGGCTGGGAGTGGGTTATTTATGAGGTTACTTCTCGCGAAGTAGCTTCTAGATTAATCGCAAGAGGAGTGAAAATTATAGAATCCAAGGAGGTAGAAAAGATGCTGTCATGATATACGATATGGTAATTATTGGCGGTGGAATTCACGGTGCAGGTGTCGCACAAGCTGCCGCCGCCGCGGGATATTCCGTCCTTATTTTGGAGAAAACGGCCATAGCACATGGTACATCTAGTAAGTCGAGTAAGCTTATTCATGGTGGGCTTCGATACCTTGAGTCTGGCCAAATAAAACTTGTTTTCGAGTGTCTATCCGAGCGATCGCTTCTATTAGAACTTGCCCCAGAGCTTGTTCGCCTTGAATCGTTTTTTATTCCAATTTACAAGCATACAAAACGCAGATCATGGGAGATTAGAGCGGCACTCTCCATATATGCCGCTCTGGGAAAATTTAAACTTGATGCGAGGTTTGTAAAAGTGCCTGAAGCACAGTGGAAAAACCTCGATGGCATTTCCCTTGTTAACCTTCAAGCTGTTTACAAATACAATGACGGAGCTACAGATGACGCTGCACTAACTCGAGCTGTGATTCAATCGGCTAAGTCTCTAGGAGCGCAACTTAAGATGCCTGCAGAGTTTATTTCAGCAATCCCAGGGGATGACGTAAACGACATCAAGTACTCTGTAAACGGCACGATTCACAGCTGTAAAGCTAGGCTACTGGTCAATACAGCTGGCCCTTGGGCTAATGCAGTCCTAGAAAAAGTAACGCCAATTCCAGCTAAGCGAGAATTCGATCTCGTATCTGGCGCCCATATTGTTTTAAATGAAACTGCGCCAAGTGGAATGTATTATGTTGAAGCCCCACAAGATCAGCGTGCCGTTTTTGTAATGCCATGGAAAGGAAAAACTATGATAGGAACTACGGAAACGGTGTTCAGTGGCGACCCTTCAGATGTCACCCCACTACCGGAGGAGGAAACCTACCTCTGCGATGTAGCTTCGAGTTACTTTCCTAAATTTAAAGATCTAACGAGAGAAAAAATCGTTGAATCATTTGCAGGTTTACGCGTACTTCCACACGCTTCCGGCAAACCATTTTCACGTCCACGCGAGACGACATTTCACGTCGATAAAAAAATCGCTCCAAGGATTGCAACAATTTATGGGGGTAAATTAACAGCTTATAGAATAACAGCAGAGAAATTTGTGGCGAAATTTTCGGCTTCCTTACCTCGTAGAAAACGAAAAGCAGAAACCAACAAGCTGCCTTTGACACCTATTTAGGTAGATCCTAGGAATACAGCTGTAAACAGCCATTAGAACAATAAAATTTAATTAAAAGCAAATTTTAACATTTCCCCAAACAACCTTTATAGTTATAATAACGTTTAGATATTGATTGTAATGATAATGTTGCGTGATTTCGACATTAAATGAAAAGAACAATGAAAAGGTTGAAGCGTCATTCGATAAGAATGGCGCTTCAGTTTTTTATACGCCACCTGAAGAAGTTCTAATCACTCGCCCATGAACCCTTGCTAATAACTCGTATGAAATTGTATCAGCTTTCTTAGCAAGCTCCATAACACAAAGGTTCCTGCCGAATAACTCCACCTCTTCCCCTTCTACAACACTTAATCCAGTCACGTCTATTGCAACTAGACCCATGCACACCCGCCCCACGGATTTAGCATAAACACCTTTAATAAAAACATATCCAATTCCATTTCCGAGGCACCGGGGATATCCATCGGCATAACCAACAGGAAGCCAGGCAATATCTCTATCACTTGACTCAGCACCTGTAAAGCCATAACTCAACCCCTCGCCAGCGGATAAACGCCTCACCTGAGTAACGATAGTTTTAAAACTAACAGCTGGTTCTAACCCCCACTCTTCTCTTGATTCATCTATGCCTAATAAGCAAATGCCTACCCTCACATAATCAGATTTGTGATCCGGAAACCTCGCTACTCCAGAAGAATTTAATATATGTCTCTTAAATGGGAATGAAAATTTTGAACAAATCGTGTCGAAAATTTCTAACTGTTTAAGTGTTTTTCCATCAAAGCAGTTTTCATCAGATCCAGCTAAATGAGAATAAACTGTAGCTACGGTTAAATCTGACTCAGCAATAATTCGTTCAATTTCCAAGAGATCACTCACCTCAAACCCCAAGCGGTTCATCCCAGTGTTGATATTTATGTGAACAGGTAATCCTTCACACCCTCTCTTCTCAGCCCAAACAACATAAGCCTCCAAATGCTTTATCGACAGTAAAGTTGGCTCTAAATCGCTCCCTCCTATAACATCAAAAGTGCTATTGTGTGGATTGAGGATCAGAATCCGAGATTTCACCCCCGCTTCTCTTAAACGTACGCCCTCATCAGCACAAGAAACTGCTAGATATTCAACATTTTGCTTTTGTAAAAGTTTTGCAAGAGCGATATCATCGGTTCCATATCCGAAAGCCTTTACCACACAAATCACACCCTTGCCATTAATTTGTTCGCGAACTCGATTTAGATTTCGTGCAACACATCCCAGATCAATATCTAGAGTAGTAACAGGTGTATTTTCTGACATTAATTACTTAGAGTTTTCTTTTTTACGGAATACCACAAAGGCATGCCTAGCAAGCGGGACATATCGGTCTTTTTCCCCGAGTTCAATGGTGTTATCTCCACCGGCAATTCTATGTGAAAAATGAGCAGCACGACCCGTCTCCATACAAACAGCATGAAGCTTAGTTACCTCTTCTGCTAAAGCTAGTAGCTGAGGCATGCATCCAAAGGGCTTTCCTGTAAAATCCAAGTCTAATCCAGCAACAATAACCCTCAACCCTCGATTTGCAAGTTCATTACACACATCAGGCAAATCATCATCAAAAAATTGAGCCTCATCAATTGCTACAACTAACGCCATTCTACCATCTACCTCTAGGGAATTTAAGATATCCCGACTTTTTTTCACAACCTTAGAAGGCATAGCATTCTTATCGTGTGACACAACTTCGTCTATAGCGTAACGCGTATCAGTAGCAGGTTTAATTATCAGAGTTGGTTGATGAGCAATCACCGCTCGTCTTACCCTTCTTAGCAACTCTTCTGTTTTACCAGAAAACATAGGCCCGCAAACGACTTCTAGCCTTCCCTCACCTAAAGGAAGCGTCGTTACATCGTGGATTGAATCAATATTATGCATAAGCGAGAGCAAGTTACGATTTGAATGTAATTTAGCACCTATGAAAACGATGCATTATCTCACAACTTTAATTTTTACGACTATTACTCTTATTTCTTGCGTTAAAACTCCCGGCGAGGGAGGAAGCGCTTCTATCGAGGGTTCCGTTAGTCTCATTCGCAGAGTCCAAATAAACAATCCCGCCTCCACCGTCGATACCATTCCGGCATCAGATGTAGAGGTCCACATAATTTATGGCAATCACACAAGTCCGGATGATAAAGTTGATACAAACCCTGATGGTGAATTTGCTTTTAACTGGCTTAGAACGGGAAATTACACCCTATATGTGTACTCAGAGGACACCTCTTCAACAGCAAGTCCCCTCCCTAAGATAGCATTTTATTTTGAAGTTGAGATTGAAGATAGAGACGATGTAGTAACCTCAGCACCATTCCTAATATATGACGAGTATTAAAAGTATGGTCAGGCTTGCGATCGTTTTCCTCTCTATACTCTTTTCCTCTACGTCGATTTTTGGACAGTGGACAGATTACGGGATTTGGTCTAGCATTTCTATTTCTAAGAACATTTCTAATAATTTAGAATTCTCTTCAGAAGCCCAAACCCGTTTAGACTACGACGCCTCCCGCCTCGGATCCGCCTTTACGAATTTCACACTTTCAAGAGAGTTCTCTCCTTATTGGAAGCTCTCCTCAGAACTCCGACTCGGCGTGTCCCGAACTGACGAGTACGCTCTAGAGCCGCTACGCCGTATTACCATATCTGCAAAATATAAACGCCCCCTCATCTCAAATCTTTCCGCCTCACTACGATTTCGATACCAACTAAAATCCGATTATAGGCAAACTTTCCGACTAAGCCCTGCCTTATATTATAAGGTTTCAAAAAAATTACGATTAGCCATATATTCTGAATTGTTCTTTAAACCATCTCAGGAAGGGTTTTATCAGAGCGATTTTAGATACAGATTTATGGCTAAACACAAAGTGTCCAAACGTCGTTGGGTTTCTTTTGGTTACCAAATAGAACAACAAATAAACACTCCAGACCCATGGACTCAGCATGTGTTTATTTGCAGTTACGATTTAGAATTGAAGCGTCGGAATGGAAAAAAGTAATTTTTGTCCACCTAAAAGTCTTGGTTATCCACATTGTTAACTATCTTTGCACCCCTAAATTTGGGGGAAAATCGAACACGCAAGACATTCGCTGTGGATACTTTAAGTTACAAAACAATCTCCGCTAATAAGGAGAATGCCGATAAAAAATGGCTGCTAGTAGATGCTGAAGGGCAGACTCTAGGAAGAATTGCTTCAGAAGTTGCAAAACTTATACGAGGCAAGCACAAGCCTAATTTTACGCCTCACGCAGATTGCGGAGATTACGTAATTGTCATAAACGCTGAGAAGATTAAGCTTACTGGAAAGAAGTGGGATCAGAAGATTTATATGCGTTACACAGGTTACCCAGGGGGTCAACGTACTCGTACAGCTGCTGAGGTTATGGCACGAAAGCCGTTTTCAATGGTTGAAGAAGCTGTAAGAGGCATGCTCCCTAAGAATACATTAGGACGCGCACTTTTCCGCAACTTGCACGTTTATGTTGGGCCTAGCCACAAGCATGAAGCTCAAGAGCCGAAGACAATCACTTTCAACCACTAATCTGAAGCATGGACGTAATTAACACATCAGGCCGTCGTAAAGACGCAGTAGCTCGCCTTTACCTTTCAGAAGGGAAGGGAAAATTCACGATCAACAAGCGTGATTATAAGGACTACTTCCCTACAGGGACTCTCCAATACAAGATTAACCAGCCTTTCGAGCTAACTGAAACAGCTGGTAAATACAATATTAAAGTAAACGTTGCTGGTGGAGGTATTACCGGTCAAGCAGAAGCGATACGTTTAGCAATTTCTAAGGCTCTTATAGAAATAGATCCTGAAAATAAATCAACTCTTAAAGCTGAAGGTCTTACAACTCGTGATCCACGTATGGTTGAGCGTAAGAAATTCGGACAGAAGAAAGCTCGTAAGAAAGAACAATTCTCGAAGCGTTAATGGCTGCCGCCTGACACGTCTTCATTTTTTAATAATTTGTTTAGCATCCAAATCCCAAAGACTCACACAATTAAGTGGCTACTATGGGATTGCTTTAAACTAGGAAAGTAAACTAACAACATGGCTCGTACTAATTTTGAGCAATTGCTCGAAGCCGGATCTCACTTCGGCCACCTAAAGCGCAAGTGGAACCCACACATGGCGCCTTACATCTTCACTGAGAAGAAAGGAATTCACATTATTGATTTGCATAAAAGCATCGTTAAGATTGACGAAGCTGCAGCCGCAATGAAACAAATTGCAAAGAGCGGAAAGAAAATTCTCTTTGTTTCTACAAAGAAACAAGGGCAAGATATCGTTTCGGCACACGCAAAGGCTATCGGTATGCCGTACATCACTGAGCGTTGGTCAGGTGGTATGCTTACTAACTTCGGTACTATCCGTAAGGCTATTCGTAAGATGACTCAGATTGATAAGATGGAAGCGGATGGTACGCTTGCAATTCTATCTAAGCGTGAGCGTCTTCAAGTTAGCCGTCAAAGAGAGAAACTAGATAAAGTTTTAGGTTCTATTGCTGACATGACTAGACTTCCAACTGCGATATTCATTGTAGATGTTAGGAAAGAGCATATCGCTTTAGCAGAGGCAAATAAGCTTAAGATTCCAGTGTTTGCTATTGTTGATACAAACAGCGATCCTCGCCCAGTTGATTTTGTTATTCCTGCCAACGATGATGCATCAAAGTCAATCGACCTAATTACTCGTACACTTGCTGAAGCTGTAGCTGAGGGTTTAAACGAGCGTAAAGAAGAAAAAGATGAAGCTGATGCACAAGCGGAAGCTAGAAAAATTGCTAAAGAGAAGGAGGAGGCTGATAAATTAGAAGCTGCTGCTAAATTAGAGGAGGCTTCTGAATCAGAAGATGCTTCTTCTAAAGAGGAAGTAAAGGCTGATAATGCAACTAAACCTAGGGCTAAAAGGCCGACTATTAAAAAGTCTGCAGCTAAAAAGCTTGATACTAAGGAGCCAGCCACTAAGGAGCCAGCCACTAAGGAGCCGGCCACTAAGGAGCCAGCCACGAAGGAGCCAGCCACGAAGGAGCCTATTGCTGAAAAGCCAGCCACTAAGGAGCCTGCTGCTGAGGAGCCTGCTGCTGAAAAGCCTGTTGCTGAAGAGAAAAAAGATTAATTACCACTACCACTTTTTACAGATAATATCATGAGCATAACTGCTGCTGAAGTAAAAGCGCTTCGTACACAAACAGGCGCTGGGATGATGGATTGCAAAAGAGCACTCGAAGAATCCGAAGGAAATACCGAAAAAGCTGTCGAAATCCTTCGACTCAAAGGTCAGAAAGTTGCTGCTAAGCGAAGTGACCGTGAAGCAAGTGAAGGAGTAATTCTTTCAGGAGTTAGCAAAGACGGAAAAACAGGCCTTGTAATGTCATTAAACTGTGAGACGGACTTTGTTGCACAGAATGCTGACTTCATCTCTTTAACTCAAACTTTAATCGACCTTGCTATTACTGATAGTTGTGAGTCTAAGGATGACCTTCTTGCGAAGAACTTCCCAGGATCTGACATCACCGTTGCAGATAGAATCATCGATGAAACTGGAAAAATTGGGGAGCTTATCGAAATTGGTGGATTCAATGTCTCCAAGGGAGAAACTGTAGCTTCATACATACACCCAGGAAACCGTTTAGCTACAGTAGTTGGATTTAGTGGATCAGTAGATTCTGGAGTTGCGCGTGATGTTGCTATGCAGGCAGCTGCGATGGCTCCTGTTGCAGTTGATCAATCACAAATCCCGGAGGACTTAATTGCTAAAGAAAAGGAAATTGCAAGAGATTTAGCTATCCAAGAAGGAAAGCCAGCTGAATTGGCGGATAAGATTGCTATTGGACGTCTTAATAAATGGTATAAAGAAGTAACACTTGTAAATCAGCCATTCATTAAGGACAACAAGCAAACAGTTGCTCAATATGTAGCCTCTATTTGCCCAGGGGCTAAGGTTGAAAGTTTCAGCCGTATCGCTTTAAGCTAATAAATATCAATTAGACCCCCCTTAATAATAACTAAACTTAAAGAAGGACGCTACTGCTTCCTTCTTTTGTTTGTAGAGTATTTTCTTTGACCGATATTGCGCTTGCAATGAAGTACAAAAGAATCCTTCTTAAGCTGAGTGGAGAATCTCTCATGGGAGATAAGCAATTCGGCATCGATAATGGAAGACTTGCAGTTTATGCGAGTGAAATCCAAGCTTTAGTAAATACTGGTGTAGAGGTTGCTATAGTTATTGGCGGTGGTAATATTTTTAGAGGGGTTCAAGCTGAAGAAGGCGGTATGGAACGTACTCAAGGAGATTATATGGGCATGTTAGCGACTGTTATCAATGCCATGGCTCTACAAAGTTCTTTAGAACAAATAGGGGTGGATACACGTTTGCAAACAGCAATTGAAATTAAGCAAATAGCGGAGTCATTTATTCGTAGAAGAGCTCTTCGACACCTTGAAAAAGGCAGAGTAGTCATATTTGGCGCTGGAACAGGAAATCCATTTTTCACAACAGATTCAGCCGCCGCTTTAAGAGCCGTAGAAATAGATGCTGATGTGATTTTAAAAGGCACAAGGGTTGATGGGATTTATACATCGGATCCAGAGAAAGACCCTTCTGCGACTAAGTATGAGGAGATAAGTTTTGAAGAGATTTTCGAAAAAGGACTTAAAGTAATGGACATGACAGCGTTCACTCTATGCAACGAAAACAACGTTCCTATTGTTGTTTTTGATATGAACAAATCAGGAAACCTACTTAGAGTTGCAAAAGGAGAGAAAGTTGGAACTATAGTCAATTAGTACAGGCAGTTAATAAAGAAGGATATGCAAGAAGCTATAGATATGGCGCTAGAAGAGGCCAAAGACTTAATGGACAAAGCAATGGATCGCTTGACAGGAGAACTTAGAAAAGTTAGAGCAGGAAAAGCTCATCCAGCTATGTTAGATAGCGTTAAGATTGACTATTACGGCACTATGACACCGATAAGTCAGGTTGCAAACGTAAATTCTACAGACGCTAGAACTATTGTTGTTCAGCCTTGGGAAAAGCCTATGCTTGATCCAATTGCTACTGGCATAATCAACGCTAATCTTGGATTAAACCCCATGAGCAATGGTGAAGTTCTAATTATCAATGTTCCACCTCTTTCAGAGGAAAGGCGAGTTGAACTTTTCAAACGAGCGAGGAGCGAAGGAGAGGCAGCGAGAGTTTCTATACGGAATGCTCGTAAGGACGCTAATGATTTGCTTAAATTAGCTAAGGAAGACGGTCTTAGCGAGGACATGCATAAGACAGGGGAGTCACAAGTACAGGATTTGACTAACTCCTACACAAAGAAGATAGAGGAGATGCTAGATGCAAAAGAGAATGATATAATGACAATCTGAATATTTCAGACTCTAAACAAAAGCTATAGACCTTAAAATTCTAAGGCGAAAGCCCGCGCCTCTGTGTCTGATGCGAGATGAACTTCTAGATCTGGTTTTGATTGGTAGCTAACCCGACTAAGTGCGTATTCGACAACATCAGGAAGCTGTACAAATGCGATTTCATCATTAAGAAACCGAGCTACAGCGACTTCATTTGCTGCATTGAGAACAGCAGGAGCATTGCCTTCTTTTGCCAAGGCGTCAAATGCGAGATTTAGGTTTCGGAACGCTTTAAAATCGGGCTTTTCAAATGTGAGAGAGGGGTAGTCTAAGAAGTTGAAACGAGGAAAGGTATTCTTAAGTCTTCTCGGGTAGGCGAGAGCGTATTGAATAGGGAGCTTCATATCTGGAAGCCCCATTTGAGCCTTCATAGATCCATCTTCGAATTGAACAATACTATGAATGATTGATTGTGGGTGTACGATGATATCTATTTGGTCTTTGTTTAGATCGAATAACCACTTCGCCTCAATCACCTCAAGACCTTTGTTCATCATAGATGCAGAATCGATGGTGATTTTTGCCCCCATACTCCAGTTCGGATGTTTAAGAGCATCTGCCTTGGTTACACTTGCCAGCATTTCAGAGCTGAATCCGAGGAACGGACCTCCAGATGCAGTAAGAACGATTTTTTCAATGGAATTGTGAAATTCACCAGCAATGCATTGATAAATGGCACTATGCTCTGAATCCACAGGATGAATATCAACTCCGGCTTTACGAGCTTCAGCTGTTACGAGTTCGCCTGCGACGACCATGGTCTCTTTGTTAGCTAGAGCTATATGTTTGCCAGCTCGGATTGCACTAATGGTAGGACGTAATCCTGCGGCGCCGACAAGGGCGGTTAGCACCATATTTATACCCTCCATCTCTACTACTTGGACAAGAGCTTCGTCTCCACAGTAGACCTTAATTCCTTCGTCAAACAGGGCGTTAAATACTTTATCTCTGAGCGAGGGCTCAGCAATAACTACAGCGTTAGGCTTAAACTCAAGAGCTTGTTTAATCAAAAGATCTGCATTTCTTCCGGCAGAAAGAACTTCTACGTGTAGAAATTCAGATTGCTCGCGTATTACGTCGAGGGCTTGGGTGCCTATCGAGCCAGTTGAGCCGAGAATCGCTATGCCACGAGTTGGAGCCTTTGAATCTGTTGATTTCATAGGAATCCACACTCAAGCTTTGCCTCCTCGCTCATCATATCCTGTGTCCAAGGGGGATCGAAAACTATCTCAACTTTTGCGCTCTTGACTCCATCCATTGCTGCTACTTTATCCTCGACATCTTTAGGCATACTCTCTGCCACTGGACAGTTAGGAGATGTTAGAGTCATGTCGATAACGACTACGCCCTCATCGGAAATTTTCACTTCGTATATAAGGCCTAATTCGTAAATATCTACTGGAATTTCAGGGTCGAAAATAGTTTTTAGGACTTCGATTATTTGATCTGTAGAGGGGATGGCCATTTCTAGTAATTGAATTGTTTGATTAGAATTGCTCAGGTTTCATTTGCGGGAATAGTAGAACCTCTTGAATAGAGGTTTGGTCTGTAAGCATCATAACAAGCCTATCAACACCAATACCCACACCGCTTGTCGGAGGCATGCCAAACTCGAGTGAGCGCAGGAAATCCTGATCGATGAACATTGCCTCATCGTCACCTCGCTCAGCAAGCTTAGCCTGAGCCTCGAAACGCTCAAGCTGGTCGATAGGGTCATTCAACTCTGAGTAAGCGTTGGCAACCTCAGTACCATTTATGAAAAGCTCGAATCGCTCAGTATAACCAGGCTTGTCACGGTGCGTTTTCGTGAGTGGAGACATGTCAACTGGGTAGTCCGTGATGAATGTCGGTTGAATATAGCGGTGCTCGCACTTTTCGCTGAAAAGCTCATCAATGAGTTTCCCACGCCCCATAGAAGCGTCAACGCCAATTCCAAGTGTTTTACAAGCATTTCTAAGACCCTCTTCATCAAGGTTGTCAATGTCAAAAGAAGAATGCTCCATAATAGCATCACGCATAGTTACACGTGCGTATGGAGGTGTGAAATCTATTTCTTGACCCGCTAAAACAATCTTCGATTTACCATGGACTGACTTTGCTACGTCACCCAGTAGGTTCTCCATCATCTTCATCATCCAGTTGTAATCCTTGTAAGCAACATAGAGTTCTAGAATTGTAAATTCAGGATTGTGCGTTCTATCCATACCCTCATTTCTGAAGTTCCTAGAGAACTCATAAACACCCTCGAACCCACCAACTATGAGTTTTTTTAGGTATAGTTCATTAGAAATTCTAAGGTAAAGGGGTATGTCAAGTGCGTTGTGGTGAGTTGCGAAAGGACGAGCGGCAGCTCCTCCGGGTATAGCCTGTAAAACAGGAGTATCAACCTCAAGCCAACCCTCGTTATCGAAAGCCTCCCTAAGAGTTCTAATGATCTTACTTCTAGCAATAAACGTATCCTTCACCGTGTCATTTACGCAGAGGTCAACGTAACGCATCCTGTATCTAAGCTCTGGATCAGAGAAAGCGTCGTGCACATTTCCCTCCTCATCAGTCTTCACGGCTGGGAGAGGGCGGATAGCTTTTGAAAGGACTTTGAATTCGAGAACTTTCACAGAAGGCTCTCCCACTTTCGTAAGAAAGGTTACTCCTTTCACTCCGATAAAGTCACCTCTATCGAGGAGCTTCTTAAATACTGAATTGTAAAGAGTTTTATCCTCACCAGGACAAATCTCGTCTCGGTTAAGGTAAAGTTGAAAACTCCCTTGAGCATCTTTAAGCTCAGCAAAAGAGGCCTTACCCATAATGCGTCGGCTCATCATCCTTCCTGCCAAGGTCACCTCAACACCTTCCTTAAAGTCATCTCTAAGGTCCTCACTCCTGTGACTTACGATGAACTCCTCGGCAGGGAATGGGTTTATTCCAAGGTCCCGTAGTTGCTGTAAAGACCCTAATCTAACTTGCTCTTGTTCGCTCCTAATCATGCTGCAAAGATACGCTTCTAAACGTGGCATTAATGTGGCAGCTTTTCAAGCTTTTTACTTAGTTTTATATCGCCTTATTAAAACTACAGATATTGCAATAATCATGAAGACTAACTCATTTATTTTATAAGTGTTTACGGCTCTTTTCTCCTAATCTATTATTGCCCAAACAGACTCTCATCCCTCTATCTCTATTCCAGAAGTTGTTATTTCAACCTGTCCCGGTGACCTATCCCCAAATGAAGAGCTAGACATAAAAGTTCACGATATAGGAAATGTCATGCTGCCTGGTAGAATGATCAGAGTAGGGCTTAACTTCGCGCTTGATTAATATAAAAAACACATAGAATGGCTGATGCGAATATGAGGGACCTTATTGAGAAATTCCCGACACAACTGAATGATGCAATTGTTGATTTATCGAAAATGGACAGTACCGCACATAAAACAGTAGCGCAAAATTTTTCACCATCGGGTGTATTGATCATCGGAATGGGAGGATCTGGAATCGGAGGTGCTATAGTTGAAGGTATCCTATCTCAAAGTAGTAAAATACCAGTACTGTCATGTGCAGATTATTCTATTCCAGGATGGGTTTGTGAATCCACGCTTGTTGTTGCGTGTAGTTATTCAGGAAATACAGAGGAGACGATAGAGGCTGTGAAAATTGCTTCTGAAAGAGGAGCTAAGATATCTGTTGTTACATCTGGAGGTGTTTTATCTGATATGGCTAAGGAAAAAGATTGGCCTATTGTTACGATGCCGGGTGGACATCCACCAAGATCTCAGTTTGGAAGAGGGTTTACTGGTCTTACTTGGACACTAAAGCAATTTAGCGTTTTCTCAGAGAGCATGTATGCTGATTTAGAGTCTTCACCAGCGTTTTTAAATACAATGGTGGAAACAATTATTGAGCAAGCTGGTTCATTAGCTGATTTAGTTGAGAATAAAATAATAATGATTTATTCGGATACTTCTACTGGCGGGATTGCAACAAGAATGCGTCAACAATTGAATGAAAACTCTAAATTATTAGTTAATACTCACGTGTTACCTGAAATGAATCACAACGAATTAGTTGGTTGGGATTCAGGAACGAATGAACATGTTGCGATAATAATACGTACTCCAGAGGATAATATTCGCTCAAGATTTAGAATGGATTTTTGTTCTGATATTTTTAGAGAACTTGAAGCAGATGTGATTATGATTGATGCTATTGGAGAAAACCAAATGCAGCGTTTAATGTACCTTAATCAACTTAGCGATTGGCTATCATTATTGCTGGCAGAGCGTTCAGGCACTTGTCCGGTAGACATAAAGAATATTATTCGACTAAAGTCTGCTTTAGAATCTTTTAATGGGTGATGAAAAACCTTCAGTTTGAAGATTTAGGTTTAATGCGTTATAAGCCTTGTTGGGACTATCAAGAGGAGCTTTTCAAGAAGGTTATTTCTCAAAAACTTGCCAAACGTGATGCTTTAACTAAAGAGGAAAAAGAAGCGTTACCTTCTCCAACGAGTCGTTTAATATTTGTAGAACATCCCCATGTTCTGACATTAGGAAGAAGCGGTGATGCAGAAAATGTCGTTGTAAGCCCAGCGAGATTAGCGGAGTTAGGAGTGGATTACTTTCCGATAAATAGGGGAGGGGATATAACTTATCATGGCCCTGGCCAACTTGTAGCCTATCCTATTTTAGATTTAGACCAATTCTTTACAGACATTCACAAATACCTTCGCTTTCTTGAAGAAGCCGTAATAAAAACATGTGCTGAATTCGGAGTTGAGGCAGGAAGAATTGATGGACTTACTGGTGTTTGGGTAGATATAGAGGCGGGACCCCAAGCAAGAAAGATTTGTGCATTTGGAGTAAAAGCTTCGCGCTGGGTTACCATGCACGGCCTAGCCTTCAATGTTGATTCAGATCTAGATTTTTTCGACTTAATTGTTCCATGTGGAATTAAGGATAAAGGAGTCACATCCCTCACAAGAGAAGTCGGTAGAAAAATTTCTCTCAGTGAAGTGAAACCACTTTTAAAGAAACATCTACAAGCACTTTTTGAGTGGAATGAGGTAGATTAACGCTGTATGGGAGAGACACTTAAGAGATAAGATGTATATTTATCTGCAAGCAGCTCGCAATTTGCTACAGATATAAACTCACGGCCAACGATTACAAAAGGGTTTTGAACGGTTTGAATTGTTTTAGTTTCTTTAGAAAAACAATAATCATGCGCCGAAATTTGAACGTTCTTGTCGTTGATGATGAAGCCCCAGCAAGAGCACTTCTTTGTCGCCAAATAGAGAACATTTGTCCATCACTTAACGTAGTTGCGACTGCATCTAGTGCCGCTGAAGCTAGATCTTATATAGATAATTTTTCACCGGATGTTGTTTTTTTAGATATTCAGATGCCTTATGAAACAGGCCTAGAATTAATCGAGACATACCAGGATAGAGATTTCTATGTTGTTTTTGCGACCTCTTTTAATGAATATGCTATTAAAGCTCTGAGGCAAAGAGCGTTTGATTTCCTTCTTAAGCCCATAGATAACGATGACCTTAAAGCATGTGCAAGAAGGATATTAATGCATTATTATCACAAAAGAAAACCTGGCCAAGGCGCGCTTCCTCCAGCTCCACGTCGTTTTGAAATTGTTACATTAGGTAAGAGACACTTTGTTAAGCACGATGATATTCAGCATATAGAAGCATGCGGAAGTTATGCCACACTGCACTTAATATCAGGAAGAAGAATAACGATTTCAAAAAACTTAAAAAAAGTTGAACTAATACTTGATGACCCAACATTCTTTAGAATACACAATTCTCATATTGTTCGTCTGAATTATATTCACACATGTAATTATAGATCTCACTCTATAACTTTAGAGAGCGGAAAAAAAATACCTATGGCTGTTAGAAAAAGAGAAGAGTTAAAACAACGAATGCATATTTTGATATCAAGTTAGGAGTACTTTTGCGCAATGCTTAAGGATATTCGATCATTAGATAGTAAGGAGTTGCATGACGTGGTTGCGGCTATGGGAGAAAAACCGTTTAGGGCTAAGCAGTTGGAAGATTGGGTATGGTCTAAATCGGCAGGATCATTTGAGGAAATGACTAGCCTGTCTAAGACTTTCCGAGAGAAATTAGCAGAAAAATTTAGCTTAAAGCGAATTGAATTAAGCGAACAGCAGATTAGCAGGGACGGGACGGTTAAATGCGCATTCAAAGTTGATACTGTTAAGACTGGTGATTTAAATATTATTGAGGGGGTTTTGATTCCAACGAAATCAAGGACGACGGCATGTATTTCATCTCAGGTGGGATGTAGCCTAGCCTGCGACTTTTGTGCAACGGGCAGACTTAAACTCATGAAGAATCTCACCGCTGCGGAGATGTACGATCAGGTAGAAATGATAGCAACTATAGCTCGTGAAAGGGAGAGGTCGAATCTCTCGAACATTGTTTATATGGGGATGGGAGAGCCTCTACTTAATTATAAACATGTATTAGAAAGTGTAAAAAGAATTTGTGGAACGCCAGGTCTTGGAATGTCGCCTCGAAGAATTACCATAAGCACGGCTGGAATTGCTAAGGCGATAAAGCGATTAGGTGATGATGAAGTGAGGTTTAATCTCGCATTGAGCCTCCACGCAGCGAACGACAAGAAACGCTCCGAGATAATGGCAATAAATGATTCGAATAATCTCGAATCCCTTGCCGAAGCTCTAATATATTTTCATGAAAAAACGGGATCTAGAGTAACGTTTGAATACATCATCTTCCGAGATTTTAACGACTGTATAGAAGATGCTCAGGAATTAGCTGTTTTTTGTAAAAATGTACCATGTAAAATCAATATTATCGAGTATAATCCTATAGATGATGGACGATTTAAGCAAGCAGACCCTGCAAAGGTGGATGCCTTTAAGGATTTCCTTGAAGAGCGTAATTTGATAGTTAATGTGCGCAGATCGAGAGGTAAAGATATAGATGCGGCTTGTGGCCAGCTTGCAAATAAAAACGCTAGCGGAAAAGACTCACTAAGGAAATCGTAGGGGGTATTCTAGTCTAGCTTTAAAATTGCTAAGAACGCTGATTGAGGAACTTCGACAGAACCGACTTGTCGCATTCGTTTTTTA
Source organism: Flavobacteriales bacterium (assembly GCA_015660615.1). Lineage (GTDB taxonomy): Bacteria > Bacteroidota > Bacteroidia > Flavobacteriales_D > Sanyastnellaceae > UBA974. Next base: position 3,106 of record DQKQ01000258.1, on the reverse strand, counting down.
CCCTTCTTTTGTTTCTCTAGAAGCTTACGCTTACGTGTGATATCTCCACCATAACATTTAGCTGTAACGTCTTTACGTACAGCGCTAATAGTTTCACGTGCGATAATTTTAGCACCAATTGCAGCCTGAATTGCAACCATAAATTGTTGTCGAGGAATAAGTTCTTTTAGCTTGATACAAATGCGTTTTCCGAACGAATGAGCGTGATCTCTATGGATTAGAGCAGAAAGAGCGTCAACCTGATCTCCATTGAGCAGGATATCAAGTTTGACAAGGTTGGACTCTTTATATCCGTCAGGGAAATAGTCAAAGGATGCGTATCCACGAGAAATGCTCTTGAGTTTATCATAAAAATCGAAAACAATTTCACCTAGCGGCATGCTGAAAGTAAGCTCAACTCTATCAGAGGTGAGATAAACTTGGCTTACGAGATCACCACGTTTTTGAATGCATAGGCTCATTACTGTGCCGATGTAATCGGATTTGGTGATGATTTGAGCTTTAATAAACGGCTCCTCAACCTTGATTAAGCCTTTGTTTTCAGGAAGATCAGATGGGTTGTTTATGACTTGCTGGATTCCATTAGGCAGGTGGGCTATGTAACTCACGTTAGGAACGGTTGTGATTACAGTCATGTTGAACTCTCTTTCGAGTCGCTCTTGTACTATTTCCATATGAAGCATCCCTAAGAATCCACAGCGGAATCCAAATCCGAGGGCAGCGGAGCTTTCAGGCTCAAAAACCAAAGAAGCGTCATTGAGCTGGAGTTTCTCCATAGAAAATCTCAACTCTTCGTAATCATCAGTGTCCACCGGGTATAGCCCAGCAAAAACCATAGGTTTAACATCCTCAAATCCAGTTACAGCCTCTGTACAAGGGTTTTCACAAGTAGTTAAGGTGTCGCCGACTTTAACTTCTTTCGCTTCCTTAATACCAGAAATTATGTAGCCAACATCACCGACACTTAAAGTGTCTTTAGGGATTAAATCAAGCCCTAGAACACCGATTTCATCTGCGATATATTCTTTATCTGTGGAGAGAAATTTTACTTTTTCGCGTCGATGAACTGTTCCATTAACCACACGGAAATAAGCAATAATTCCTCTAAAACTATTGAAAACTGAATCGAAAACCATTGCTTGAAAAGGCGCGTCGGCATCACCTTTAGGGGCTGGTACTTTTTCCACAACTGCTTTTAGAATATCCTTAACACCTAACCCAGATTTTCCAGAGGCTGGAATTATGTCAGACCTATCACAACCGATAAGATCTATAATCTGGTCGCCCACTTCTTCTGCGTCAGCCGAGTCGAGATCCATTTTATTGAGGACGGGAATTATTTCTAGGTCGTGTTCAAGGGCGAGGTAGAGGTTGGAAATGGTTTGGGCTTCGATGCCCTGAGTTGCATCTACAATTAATAAAGCTCCTTCGCAAGCAGCGATGGAACGGCTCACCTCGTATGAGAAATCAACATGCCCTGGAGTATCGATTAGATTTAATATATACTGCTCACCGTCGGTGTGGGTGTGCTGCATTTGAATTGCGTGACTCTTTATGGTAATTCCTCTTTCGCGCTCAAGGTCCATATCGTCAAGTGTTTGCTCTTGCATCTGACGCTCAGTAATAGCACCAGTTTCTTGAAGGAGTCTGTCAGCTAGAGTACTTTTCCCATGATCAATATGGGCGATAATACAGAAGTTTCTAATGCGTTTCATTTGTGGCCTGTTTCAGTGTCTAAAACCCTAGGCGAGGCGCAAAAATAAGTCGTTAATAGGTGTTATCCACGAAATAGTTTTATACGATGCACACTAGTCGTATATTTACATCCGTTAAATGCAAGATTTACAATGATTAGATTCCTTCATAACACATTCATTTTATGCTGTATTATTGCCATTGCAACACCTAATGTTGTGGCTCAGAGTAATATAGATTTCACTGCTCAGAAAAGTGCTGAAAAAATCATCGATTCATATGGTGGATTCAACCACGCTGTAATAAACATGACGCGTGACGAATGGGACGTTGTTAGAGCATGGGAAGGCTTTGATGAGAATGCATATCTTGAGACATTAAGTAACTTTAAGGCGTCATTTTCAGATGATCGTGAGAAAAGGAAAGCAAATAGACAAGCGAAAGTTCTTCAAAGTGATTGCGGTTGCTGGGTTGAGCCAGATGAAACTTATACAACATTAGTACCCCCTCCAGGGCTTGGTGGATTGCAGCCAGGTGAAGAACAATGGTTTTCTCAAGGAGGAGCCGGATGGGATGTTGATTGCTCATCTGCGCCAATCTCTTTCCCTGGATGGACATTTGAACTTTATGGAGATACATATGAAGAGTTTTACGTAAACTCAAAAGGAATGATTTCTTTTGGGGGAGATGTAATAGACTGGACTCCCACAGGCTTTCCAGAAGCTGAGTACAATCAAATTGCGGGTTACTGGCAGGATACCGACAACCGTTCTGTGGGTGAAATAATGTATAAAGTAACTCAAGATGCGGTATATGTAAATTATGTTGAAGTAGGTTATTACAACAATCACTACGACCTTACAAACAGCTACCAAATCATTATTACGCCTAACGATGGTATAATTGGTGATGGAAACAATGCACAGGTATGTTATCTAGATATGAACTGGGCTCATGGAGATATAGGTGGAGGTGGTGGTTGCTGTGGCGATACTCCAGGTGTTACGGGAGCAGACCAATCTTCTACAGACGCTGTCGGACCTCACGTGCAATTTGGGAGATTTAATCTTTTAGATGACACATACAATGGTCCTTATGGTGTTGGACCAGGGTTTGATGACGGGATAAACTGGCTTGATTTCAAATTCTTCGATATCAATACAGCTGTTTCTAGTACGAATCTTCCGCCAGTTCCGACGGAGAATATTGGATGTGATACAATTACTATATGTTTGGGCCAAACTATAGATATCGGAGTTAATTTTCTGGGACCAGAACCTGGACAATTTGTTACTTTAGATGTAACCCAAAACCTGATTGTAGGAAATGATATTTCGAATTTTAGCTTTACTAGTGGTGAACCAGCTAGTATTACTGGAATTTTCAATGGAAACGCGCCAGGGCTTAACAT
>DQKQ01000237.1 GCA_015660615.1 Flavobacteriales bacterium | reverse complement strand
TTTCGCCATTAATCTACGCATGTGCTGATTTTGACGTTGTGACTTGGATCCCATCAATTTAATTTCTCCCTAACATAGATTCTAAAAGGCTTCTTCGAAAATTACAGGACTATTAATAATCTTTTTTCGTAAAACCTTTGTTAGCCCCGGATTTACTCGTACAGCGCGGGGTACAATTTCATGTCGAATGTAGTTTCTCATAAAAGATATGTCTGAGTTTGAAGGATCAATGACATAAGGAACACTCTTTCTATCACACCAGTCCTCCAGAGTGGTCTTACGAGTCCCTAGAAAAGGCCTCAGATACCTCCCTCTTCGAGTTGGTATAAGTCTAGGGTTCCCATGCATCGAGGTGAACAGCCAGGTTTCTACAACATCGTCAAGATGGTGACAAGTGATAACAGATAAACGGCCTGCTTCTTGTTCAAAAAACCTATATCTTGACTTTCTCCAGAAATCTTCCCTGGATTGACCGGCCTTGATCTGCTCATTGAGAGTACCGACAGTAAGTGGAATATCCCTTACAGCACAATAATCTGACACGATTTGCTGCGCTTCGTCAGAATGATCAGTACCGTGATTGAAGTGCAAAACACTGACGTCTTTATTTCTAGATAGAAAATCTAAAGCAGCCATAGAGTCTGGACCACCAGAAACAGCAATCGCAATTTGGTTTGGGATCTTAGTAGAGAGATGAATCATTGTTTCCCTAAGGTATGTGGTAGGGCTACCGGGACTTGAACCCGAAACCTGCGGTTTATGAGACCGCTGCTCTGACCAAATTGAGCTATAGCCCTATACAGATAAATGTAGGGTTATTCATCAGGATTTTCATGAATTTTTAGCAAGTATTGACCATCTAATTGCTCCACTGTTTGACTATCCCAGAGGATTGTAAAAAGTAGAATATCCGATCTTTTGTTTTTCGTAGTATAGCTCTCATGACGCACGTCTATAATAAGAGCTGGTGGTCTAGAGTTTAAGACTTCTCCAGCTGTTGAAACTATGAAAGCTAAATCTCCCGGCTTGATACTTGACACACACTAAATATCAAGTGTGGGAGCCCTTATATTTCAATCCTTGAAAGACGCCGGAATTCATACCCTTCTAGAGCAAAAGTACCGGTTGCCGTTAAAAAAAGATGGTGTTTATAAAGACCACCAATCATTACTTTTGTTCTAACTGGGCCCATGTAGATCATCGTCTCTTGAGGGCCAGAATATCCATTACGTGCGAAATGCAAATATCCAATTCGAAATCCATTCTGAGATGCTTCGTAAAGCTCTTCGTTCGTTAAATTATAGCGGTACTCTCTAATACGCCACTGGCGACCCTGGCTTACGATTACGTCACCGATATTAGCTTCTTTTATCTTCACGCTTATTTCTCCACCGCTTGTGCAGGTTCGTAACGTCGGTGGACAAGCCTGCTACAACAGACCCAAATACTATAGCAAATGCTGCATAGATTATTACGGCGTTAAAGATCAATTTTTCTCGACGACCAACTTTTCGCCAATTGCCATTATGGTCTTCAACTCTCATGTGCTGCTTAACTCACCAAGAATATTCTATTTTAGTCAGCGGAGCGCTGCTTTACATCACCCGTTGTCTTCCTTGAACAAATCACCCGGTGGATACTGCGCGGTAGAACCGTCATCGAACTCTACAATTGCGAGCAGAGTAGTCGATGGTGTTCCTTCTGTCAGCCACATATTATTTTTTGGATCTTTCTTAAAGGAAATGATCGTTCCTATCTTCGCCATATTCAGCCAATGATAAACTCGGGTTCCAACTTTTAGATTTTTCATTTAGTAATTCCTTCATTTCTAAAATGATCAGCTAATTCTAATACGTTTTGTGAAAAAGTATCCTCTAACCAAAATGGGCATATCGAATGAACAAAACAGACTATAACCATTTTACACGCCCAACCCCCAAATTTTAACGCTCGAAATGCATGTCGTCCATACGTCATTCCTGTCTCTCGCAAGTGTCTACAAAACATCTTTTCTGTCCCCCACTTTTAAATATCTCCACATCTTCTGCTTCCGCCACTCGAATACCGGATGAAAAGCTAATTCGTAACCACTCGTCATTTATTATATCAATGACTATTCCGATGTGTCCAGTCACTAAACAAATTACAAGGTCATGTTCTTCGGGCTTCATCACTTGGGTCTCGACTCGGTCTAAGATATTTCATCCACGCATAGCAGGACCTGCTATTAAGATAATCTGGATCTCCCTGATTATCATACGCTTCTTGTTCAAAGGGAATTGAGCGATATGCTAATTCCCCGCTATATCTTTTGACCAATCGAAACCAGAGCCACGTCCCAACGTACAGACATGCGAACCCAACAATTAGAAGTTCTAGCCATTGTCTGAAATGAATCGTTTCATGACGGCGTGTGGTTTCGCTTAATTCTCCTCGGCAAAATACAAAGAAAACTAAGCTGATTGCGTAAATCTCGATCGGTGAAACTTTTGAAAGTAAAACAGGCACTCTAGAATTTTCTATAAAAATTGGACTCATGATATATCACACTTCCAATAATGGAGCTAATTGATCTAGGGTTTTTTCGAGGATATCTCCCTCATCGAATGTTTTGCCGGAATTAACCACAAAATATGTCGCAGTTTTACCTGCTTCATCCGGTAAATCGTTAATTGTTAAAACTTTTCCCATACTTCCAAAATGCTGACATGAAGGATTTATATTCTCCACGAAGTCTCCTGGAAACGGCTCATCATGATGACTCTGGTACGCCTCTAAAAGCGACGTCCTTATAATTCTATTAAGCTCTATTTTAGAAATGCGCTTCATCTTAAAACCGTTTCCAACCACCTACTTGTAAATATGTCTCAAATGATCATAGTTAAAAATGGAAGAAAAAATGGGGGAGTTTCTACTATGAAGAATATTGTTTGTTTCGCTTTAGGCATTTTTTTAATTTTAATGGGGGCTGGATTCTACAATCTACAAAATGCAAAAGCGCAAGAGAAAGAGACTTCTATTCCAGCGCACCCAGAAGAAATAAGAGAACCATCGCTAATTGAAGATGTTGGGTTTTCTTCTACTGCTCAACGTTCAAGCAGGGGAAGTGTAGTAAAAGTTGAAGGGTTAACAGGAGGGCATGGCTCAGGTACCTATATTATAATCGATGGTCATTACTTTGTAATAACGGCGCGGCATGTAATTGACAGAAGTGATCTTTACTATATTTCGACGGATGAAGAAAGAGTAGCAGGACAAGTCGTCTGGAAATCGACGACAAAAGACATCGCAGTTTTAAGAATTCCAGAATTGGACTCGAGATCAGCAGTAAGATTATCTGCTCACAATGGGCTATCTGTTGGAGAGTTAGTAATTTATACAGGCTACCCAGCCGACTACCGATTGCTTACAACAAGAGCGTATGTGTCAGGCCATAACGAGGAATATCACTCAACACTGTTACAGGGATTTGTATGGTTCGGATATTCTGGATCCGGCGTATTTGACGAAAATGGCTCTCTCACAGCGATCGTAGTTGCTATAGCTGTGGAAGGCTTCAGGGGACAAGCACAGCCCCTACCAGCGATTGTCTACACTCATGAAATAACAGCTGAGACCCGCCGGGAAATAAAAAGAAGCGTTAAGTGATATGTCACAATAAAGACATGATCATTGCATAAATTAGAAGAAACGTCATTGCGCATAGCGCTCCCAGGGTGCAAGTGCCGTATACGACGTCTTTAAGCGTTACCCCTCTCCAGTGCATCCATTCTTTTATTCTTTTTATCATTTCTTATACATCCTCACGCTCCGATTCTGGTCTAAATTCAATTGGCCAATCCTGCTCTGGCCAGCGAGACATAAGATAATATTGCCAAATATCTCTCATCCGAGTCATCAATGGGCCGAGCTCTTCCTCAGAATATCCGTTTGTAAGACCAGTATGATAAATGTTATTCAACTCCTGATCAACCTCATCTGCACCATGGCTGTCCCTACGCTTCGATTTTAAAACCAGGCTTGCAACATGAGCCGGTACTTCTGCCTCACTCGTGTAATAATCTTCAGCTCTCTGTATAGTCTTCCAGATTTCCGAATCTGGAACTTTCTTTTGCACGTCCATCAAGACAGATGTTAACTGACCCGAATGCTCAAGCTCATGTCTCGCATCGGACTCAATCTCAACGTGGAGCCTCTTTAATTCATCGTCACTGTAGTCTTGTGGCATATAAAGATTAAGCTGCATATCAGATGCTTCACGCTGCGCATCAGATGCGTCCAGATCAAACTCATATGCAGCTGTGCTATTAAAATCATCCGCTGGATGAAGTCTTACATACACATCTCTAAGCCAGAGTATAGATGCAGGAAGCTCAAGTTCAAGAGTAAATCCAAGACCCCCTTGTGAAGCGAAAGTAGCTCTTAAGTCTTCGTCTAACAAGTATTCGATAACTATATCAGCAACATGTCCAGCTGCGCTGTCTAGTTTATTCCCTGTAAGCGATTTTTCTACTAATAAACTTTCAGCCAGACTAGTTTTGCTTGTCCACATTTCATGCTCCAACCACGATTTCTTAATATCTTCAGCTTCTTTAGAAGAGATATCTCCCACGCTAATGTAATTATCAAGATAACGCTGCATTAAGTCAGCTGGTGATTGATTTCTATGAGAAGCCTCGCTACGAAAACCGATTAAAAAAGCAGGGACTTCGCATGCAGAAGAAAAATATTCATAGCCAGCGGTAGAAGATGAAGATGGTGTAACGGGGCAATTAGGTCTTTGAAAAGGTTGCCCATCCTGAGTAAGATGATGCATCTCATGTGGTATGATATTAGCGAGGTCTGCGTGGAACTCGTCGAGCAATTCAGCTGTGACATCTAACGTCGGTCTTAACTGTACGATTACAGATATAGCTCCTCCCGCTGATTCGCTCCAGCCGGCATCTGCCTTTATGATCCATCCTGG
>DQKQ01000212.1 GCA_015660615.1 Flavobacteriales bacterium | reverse complement strand
GAAGAAGCCGTTGCTATAATCCTTAGAAACCCTTACCCTCTCGCCCTTTACATATTCAGCTCTAAATCGAAAAACATAGATTGGTTTATTGAAAACACTCAATCCGGAAGTACAGCAATAAATGAAGTAGTTATTCAAGTCGCAAATAGCGACCTGCCATTCGGGGGGATACAATCCAGTGGAATGGGTCGTTCTGGAGGGCAGGAGGCCTTCGACTCGTTCTCTAACCTACGAAGTTTTGCAGTACAAACGCTACCGTTTTCATTCCTTCCCCTCACTTTCCCACCATTCAAAGTACTCGGCATAACATTCTCGCGATTTGCTCGCAAGTGGCTATAATTATAATACATGTTAGTCCAAACTCACTTTCCTCGCAAGCTCTCCAGAGTTCGCTACGACCAATACCTAGCTTCAGGTTGGTTTAGAGGAGCTGTGATGCTTTACAAGATGGATCTCTTATGCATTGATGACGAGCTTTTCTCTGTCGTAAATGTTAGAGTAAAGCTCGATGATTTTATATTCCGTAAAAGCCAAAGGAAGCTACTTCGTAAAGTAGATTCGAGATTCCGCACCGTCTTCGGAGATGCGAACCCAACTGAAGAGAAGGAAGCGCTATACACAGCTCATAAGCATAGATTCAAGGGCTTCATTCACGCTACGCTCGCAGAATATCTCAAGGCGGGATTTGACACAACCGTATTCGACACACGCGAAGTATGCATCTATGATGAGGACAAACTCATAGCAGTGAGCTACTTCGATATGGGCGAAAATAGCATGGCCAGTCTTCTGGGATTGTACGACGAACGATACGCCGAGTGGAGTTTAGGCAAGGTAACGATGTTGAAGGAGATCGGATTTGGCATTGAAAACGAAACGAAATGGTACTACCCAGGCTATATTTTAGACAAAGATTCCTCTTTCGATTACAAATTAGAGTTAGGTTCAACTGAGTTCTACACCCCTGATAATTCTTGGGTAGATTTTTCCAAATACAATCCAGCTAAGACCCACGGTTACGAAATCCGTCTAAATACCCATAAACTTTGTAAGGAGCTAACGAATTTAGGAATCCCTCATAAGCAATGGCTTTACCCGTATTTCAGCATGGGACACTTGGGCCCTTGGAACGCATATTTAATGAGCGATCCTGCACCAGTGGAGTTAGGTCACGATCTTGAAGGCATGATGGTGGCAACCTACTCTTCTATAGAGAAAGCCTACTCACTATTCAGTATAAACCCCTGTCCCGACGGTTCACATCTTCTGAACCTAGAGGCTTCAGATGAGTTTTCTAACTCAACAGCTTATTTAAATCATTTATACCAAACAGGGGACTGCATTCTCATACACGGAACTCTAGAAATCCTAATTGAGCTTATCAAGGTTTGGAAATCTAAACCACATTATATTCCACCCTCATGAGACTATTAAGCTGGAACGTTAACGGAATCCGAGCAATAGTAAAAAAAGACTTCAATTCTATCGTGGACGGGTTTAACGCTGACGTACTCGGACTTCAGGAAACGAAAGCCCAAGACGATCAGGTTCGTGAAGCACTTTTCGGGCTACCATCACTTGAAGAATATGAAGTATTTAGCTCTTCAGCCATAAAAAAAGGATATTCCGGGACCGCCATTATATCTCGAATAGCACCCATCAAAGTCACTGCAGGAATAGGTGTAGCCGACCTCGATACTGAAGGTCGCGTCCTCCACGCCGAGTTTAAAGATTTTCATTACGTTACAGTCTACACCCCCAACTCCTCGTCCGGTTTAAAACGCCTCCCCTTTCGTGAAATCTGGGACAAAGCATTTCGTGATTACTTGAAAGATCTCGATTCTGACAAGCCCGTTATTTGTTGCGGAGATTTAAATGTCGCACACTCTGAAATCGACCTCGCTCGCCCCAAGCCTAACTACAATAAAACACCTGGATATACTCAAAAAGAGATAGACGGAATGGACGCCCATTTGGAAGCTGGCTTCACCGACACATGGCGGTCTGCTCATCCAAACGAGGTGAAATACAGTTGGTGGAGTTACCGTGGTGGAGCACGCGAGAAAAACGTCGGTTGGCGACTCGACTATATGCTTGCAAGCAACAGATTGGTAGAAAATGTATCCGACACCTTCATATTAAATGATGTCATGGGATCTGACCACTGTCCGGTGGGGTTAGAACTACAACTATAAATTACTAGTCTTCACTCACAAAATCATTGTTGGGGTCATTAAAGTGTAGAGCTTCTTTGCTGAAAAAACGCAATGAAAATCTTGTTTACCAGCCTACTGCTTACTTCATGCTTTGCATTAATAGCACAATGCCCTACCGACATCAACGGAAATGGAACAATCGACGAAGACGATTTATTAATGATTCTAGCTTCTTATGGACTCACATGTGAAGGCATGCCTGTTTACGATCCTAAAATTTCTGAAATACACTACAATCCTTCTACCGAGCAGGGTACGGATTCAGAATGGGAATTTGTGGAGATCTACAATCCACATGAGTTTGGGCTTAACCTGAGTGGATGGAAATTGGGGGATGCAGTTAATGCAACAGTCCCTGAAGGAACTTATATGGAATCTAATTCATATGTAATTTTTGCTAACGACACAGCTTCTTATACAGGCGAGCTTCCTCCTTTCACCATTTTACTTCCCTTTTCAAGTAGTTCAAGTTTACACAACAGTGGAGAGACCATTCGACTTCTTAGAGCTGATGGATCCGAATCTAACCAAGTAACTTATAGTGACTACAATGGTTGGCCCTCTGAGCCAGATGGAGGTGGGTCTACTTTAGAGTGGCGTGGTCCTGGGTACATAAACTCATTGCCAGAATCTTGGGTTTCTTCTAATGCATTCGGAGGCAGTCCGGGAAGCGCTAATAGTGCTTGGGCTGATTGAGTTTGATGGGGTCACCATTAAGCATCACGTTTAAAGCTTCTCCTGATTCTAAAATTACTTCAGTGGAAACAGAACTTACCACAACGCAAAGAACACGGCCGCGGAAGCGTACTTTGAAAGAATAAGAATGCCATTCAGAGGGTATAATAGGATTAAAGTGGGGAACGTCGTCGACAACGCGGAAGCCACCGAAGCCTTCCACGACAGACATCCATGTTCCTGCCATCGAAGTTATATGTAGTCCTTCGTGAATTTCACTGTTGAAGTCGTCAAGGTCTAATCGAGCCGTACGTAGATACATCTCGTAAGCTTTTTCTAAGCGGCCGAGTTTTGATGCTAAGATGGAGTGAATACAAGGTGAAAGGCTCGATTCGTGAACGGTTCGGGGCTCGTAGAAATCGAAATTCTCCTCTAGCATGGAATCTGAAAAGTCATCAGCGAAAAAGTAGAAACCTTGAAGGACGTCAGCTTGTTTTATGAAAACTGAGCGAAGGATACGATCCCAAGACCAGGTTTGGTTTATGGGCCTTTGATCAGATGGAAGATCAGACACCATCATTTGTTCTTTGTCCATAAAACCGTCCTGCTGAAGGAAAACCTGAGTTCCGTCGAGGGTTGGGAAAAATAAATTGTCGCAACGCTCCTTCCACTGTTTAGACTCGTTAGAAAACTCGAGCCCCCAAGCTTCACTCTTAGCAGACATTACACTTGGATGCTCTGAAGAAATCCATTCGCCTATTTCGCGGGTGTAATTCATACACCACCGAGCTATATAGTTGGTGTACCAATTGTTGTTTACGTTGTTTTCATATTCGTTAGGCCCTGTAACACCAAGCATTACCCACTTTTTTCGTGATTCTGAAAATGTAACCCTTTGGCTCCAAAAGCGAGCGATACCAAGAAGCACGTCGAATCCCATTTCAAGAAGATACTCCTTATCACCGGTATACCTCACATAATTAAATATGGCAAAAGCGATGGCACCATTTCGGTGAATTTCCTCAAATGTGATTTCCCATTCGTTGTGACATTCTTCCCCATTCATAGTTACCATAGGATAAAGGGCTGCTCCGCCAGAAAACCCTAGATTCTCAGCGTTTTCAATTGCTTGCTCAAGGTGATTAAATCTGTATACGAGCAGCTGCCTAGCAACAGAAGAATCGTGGGTACTTAAATAAAATGGGATACAATACGCCTCGGTATCCCAATATGTAGCGCCGCCATACTTTTCGCCAGTAAACCCTTTAGGACCAATGTTCAATTTAGGGTCATCCCCTCTGTAAGTAGAGTTAAGATGGAAAATATTAAACCGTATAGCCTGTTGAGCTTTATCATCGCCCTCGATCTCTATATCTCCTTCATTCCAAATCTTCTCCCAGCATAAGCAATGTTCCTCAAACTCAGAATCAAATCCATTATTTCGACCTGAAATAGATTCGGCAAACGCTAATTCTGACAAACCTTCAACCTCATTATTCAACGAGCTTACAATTCCTATGAATTTTTTTAAAACAAACTTGTCGCCATCCTTTACATCACCAATTTTATAAGTTGCAAAAACTTCTTGGGCAGTAGCTTCAAAATTTACAGCATCGACTAACTCTCCATTTAACTCGAGATTACTCGCAAATGCCGTAGCTACTGTGAAGCATGTTTTCGCAGTAGTATTAATTACACAACCTACTTCATCTAAAATGACACCCTTATCAAACTTCCAGAATGCTTCATTCCAATTTGAATCTTCGTTAGAAACGTCAGCATCTACCGCAGGAGAAATAACGACTTGATCAACGCCATGTACAGCTTCGATTGAATATTTAATTGCCGCTCTGTTTGGACTATGCATATTGCAAAACCTCTCCGCTTTGACTCTAATAATTACACCATTAACTACTTCAACTTCGAATAAGCGGGTTAAAAGGCCTCGCTTCATATCAAGTTCGCGCTTAAATTCAATTACATTATAAGCAGTAAAAAGATCTAATTCTACCCCGTT
>DQKQ01000276.1 GCA_015660615.1 Flavobacteriales bacterium | reverse complement strand
AATGCTGCTCCAAAAATGCAAAGTACAATAGACTCGAAAAGGAATTGAATTAAAATAAACGAAGACTTAGCTCCAAGCGCTTTTTGAATGCCTATGATTCTTGTCCTTTCTCTCACAGAAACAAACATGATGTTTGCAATGCTGAAGCACCCTACTAAAATCGCAAAGATTGCAATAAACCATCCCCCCATCTCAACTTGAGAAAATATTGAAGATATAATTCCGGTAAGCATTTCTATTTGGTTTATAGAAAAGTCATCAACATCTGAAGGTCGAACCCTTCTAACACTTCTAAATTGCTGTATTATTTCGTCTTTTAAAATGGCCAAATCAACTCCGTCCTTAGCCTTCACCATAATGGTATTACCATCGTTATTCCTAGTGTCGAAAATTCTCGGTGCAAATGTGGCAGGAACCACTACGAATTCATCGAAACCGTTTGAAACCATAGAGGCGCCTTGCTGAGTAAATGTGCCGATGACTTCTAATTTTTGGCCTGCAATCTTAAACTTCTTGCCTAGAGCATCTTCCGTCCCGAATAGATTCATAGCCACATCATAACCAATGATCGCCATCCCTCTGCCAGAAGCACTTTCCGAGTCATTGAAAAACCTGCCTTTAGCAATATCTATGCTTACAACATTAGGATAAGTGTGCGAAACCGCGGCAACTGCGACATTTGGAAATGAGTTATCGCCAGATTCTAAATCGAACATCGCCTTCATCTGAAACGACACCTCTGAAGCTTGGGTAAGGCGTGAGGCCAATTCGTTGGAATCCTTTAAGGATGGCTCACGTCTTTGGATGTATTTCCACCAAGGATAATCGTCTCCAAAGCTCCAAGGCCACTTACTAACAAATAGAACATCATCGTCTAGCATGCTGAATGATTCCATGAGATCATCTTCCATTGAATCGACAACTGCAAATATGGCGCTAATCACGAAAATGCCTACCATCACTCCTAAAAGTGATAAGAAAGTGCGGAGTTTATTCATGACAATTGCACTCCAAGCGAAGTTTAAACTTTCCTTAAATAAACGCAACCACATCATGACCTCAAAGCTACACCTTGAGTTAACTTCACGGTCTTAAATCAGAGAAAAATTTCCATGTCGAAGTATAGAAAAATAAGTTCAGCATTAATCTCTGTTTTTAACAAAGATGGACTCGCTCCCATTGTTGAAGAATTAAAGCGCTTAGGTGTTACTATTTACTCAACCGGTGGAACCCAAAAGCACATAGAAAAACTAGGGGTAGATGTTGTTCCTGTTGAAACTCTTACTGACTATCCTTCTATTTTAGGTGGCCGTGTAAAGACACTTCATCCTAAAGTTTTTGGTGGGATTCTCTCGCGTAGAGATTGTGAAGAAGACCAGACACAGATGGCTGAATACGACATCCCGTATATCGATCTCGTAATTGTAGACTTATACCCATTCGAAGAAACTGTTACAAGCGGGGCTGAAGCAGAAGCTATTATAGAGAAGATTGATATCGGAGGAATCGCACTTATTAGAGGAGCTGCAAAAAATCACAAAGACGTAGTAATCGTACCGAGCATGGATGACTACAACACGTTACTTGAAATGCTGCGTGCTAACGATGGTGAAACATCTCTTGAGGAGCGCCGCTCTTTAGCAGCTCGTGCCTTTCGCACAAGCTCACATTACGACACAATGATTGAGCAATACATGCTAAGTACAACTGTGAATCCTCAGCTTCTCGACACGCTAAACCTCAGTGTACCAGAAGTCAAAACCTTGAGGTATGGTGAAAACCCACACCAAGCAGGACGCTTCTTTGGTGGACTCGAAGAAATATTAAAGCAACTTCACGGCAAGGAACTTTCTTATAACAATCTTCTCGACGTTGATGCCGCTGTGAGCTTAATGGAGGAGTTTAAAAACGACAATCCTACGTTTGCTATCATGAAACACAACAATGCTTGTGGTATTGCAACTCGTGACAATCTAGCCGAAGCATACGCACGAGCTTTAGAAGGAGACCCGGTAAGTGCGTTTGGCGGTGTCCTAATTGCCAATCGTACAATCGATATAGCTACTGCAGAAAAGATCCACACCCTCTTCTGCGAGGTAGTAATCGCTCCTGATTTCGACGATGATGCTTTAGAAATGCTGAAAGGCAAGAAAAACCGTATTCTTTTAGAACGCCAAGACGGATCACTTCCTAATTCAACTGTTAGAACTGCCTTAAATGGCTTCCTGGTTCAGGAACGTGACAATACTATTGAAACTGCTGCAGACCTAACTTGCGTAACTAACGCCACTTCTGATAAAAGTGCTATGGCTGACATGATCTTCGCAATGAAACTAGCAAAGCATACTAAATCAAACACAATCGTTTTTGCTAGAGATGGGCAGCTTCTCGCTTCAGGGACAGGCCAAACCTCACGTGTTGACGCCCTCAAGCAAGCAGTTGAAAAAGCATCTGGCTTAGGTCTATCCCTCGAGGGTTCTTCAATGGCTTCCGATGCATTCTTCCCATTCGCCGACTGCGTAACTCTTGCTGCTGAGGCCGGAATCAAGCACGTAATTCAGCCCGGTGGATCCATTAATGATCAAAAGAGTATTGATGCTTGTAATGAGCTGGGGCTTGCGATGCACACAACGGGTGTTAGGCATTTCCGCCACTAAAAAGCACCACTACTTGAAAGCGTACTGTTTTCAACACCTAATTAACATCCAAACTCAACCTTATTAACCTTAAACAAAACTTATTCACTAAGTGGAATTTAGGTGTACTAATAAGTGGAATTGCAGTAGTGAAATTGTAGATTTGGGTATGGGCTTGTTTAACTATTTCGTACAGGATATCGCCATTGATTTGGGGACAGCTAACACTATTATCTACTATCAAGACAAGGTCGTAGTAGACCAACCTTCTATTGTTGCTAAAGACATAAAATCCGGTCGCATTGTAGCTATCGGTAGTCGTGCTCAACAAATGCACGGTAAAACTCACAAAAACATCGAAACAATTCGTCCATTAAGAGACGGAGTTATCGCCGATTTTGAATCAGCCGAGCAGATGATCAAAGGGATGATCAAGATGATTAATGAGAATAATAAATCTTGGTTTACACCTTCTCATAGAATGGTTATCTGCATACCTTCTGGGATTACTGATGTTGAAAAGCGTGCCGTTAAGGATTCAGCTGAGCACGCTGGAGGAAAAGAGGTATACCTCATTCACGAGCCGATGGCTGCTGCTATCGGAATCGGAATTGATGTTGAAGAACCTATGGGCAATATGATTGTAGATATAGGTGGTGGAACTTCTGAGATCGCCGTTATAGCTCTTGGTGGAATTGTCACAGATACTAATATTAGAATCGCTGGTGATGAATTCACTCGTGACATTCAAGATTATATGCGTCGTCAGCATAACATTCTAATCGGGGAAAGAACAGCTGAGCAGGTTAAAATTAATGTGGGTTCTGCGTTATCTCTGTTAGAAGATGGCCCTGATGATTATCCCGTTCTTGGTCGCGATTTATTGAGTGGTCATCCTAAAGAGGTAGTTGTAACATATGCTGAGATTGCAGGTGCAATAGATAAGAGTATTAGTAAAATCGAAGACGCTATTCACGCATCTTTAAACCAAACCCCGCCTGAGCTCTCAGCCGACATCTTTAAAACTGGGATTTACTTAGCTGGTGGAGGTGCTTTACTACGAGGATTAGATAAACGAATTTCTCTGAGAACTAAACTCCCCGTACACATAGCAGAAGACCCACTTCACGCTGTTGCAAAAGGAAGTGCAATAGCTCTGAAAAACTTAGACAGGTTTCCATTCCTTATGCGATCGTAACTCATTAGAAAGTAAAGAAAGAAAGTAAGGAAAGCAATGAATCTCAAGTGCGCACGTTAATACAGCTTATTATTCGCAATCACCGTTTGGTGTTATTTGTGCTACTTGAAATTATCGCTTTAAGTTGGGTTGCTTCTACTCATTCTCATCCTCGAGGAACTTTAGCGAAAATCAGCATGGAAATGTCTACAAGCTGGACTGATGCCGTGGGAAGATTAATCGATTATAAGGACTTTAAAAAAAACAACTCAAGTTTATTAATTGAAAACGCTCGATTAAGGACAGAAAATATGAGCTACAGGAGTCTATCTATGTCAAGCAGGCTATTTAATTCCGGGAATTCCTGGGAAAGTACCCCTGCAGAGATTATCCGATACTCGACATCTTTTAAAAACAACGTCTTAGTAGCTAATAAAGGTTCATTAGCTGGTTTACAACCTGGAATGGGTATGTTAGAAAATGGTGTTGTGGCAGGGCTTATCACGGAGGTCTCTGTAAATCACTCTTTGGTTCTTCCTATTATTCACCTTTCTACCAATTGGAGCGTTAGACTTGGTTATGATGGCGCTGTTGGTATCTTAAACTGGTCTGGAGAGAGTGTCGAGTATGCTACTCTAACAGATATTCCTCTTTCAGAACACATTCTACCTGGTGACTCTGTTATCACCTCCGGATTCCAAGGCACTTTCCCAAGCGGAATACTGGTAGGTAAAGTTGAAGAGTTAATTGTAACAGAAGCCGATGAGTTTCAATCTGTGACAATAAAACTCTCAGCCAACTATAAGAGAATTCACTATGTAGAATTTTTGAGTAAAGAGGGCACTCCTGAAATAGATTCGTTACTATCCAAGTCATCACTATGAATTCCTTGATTCGATCAATAGGGATTTTGATGCTCACTTGTTTGCTTCAAGTGTTGATTTTTAGATATGCAATTTTCGCTGGCGGATGGGTTATTATTTGTTTCCATATTTATGGATTAATTATGCTGCCTTTCGAGCTTTCTAAAACAAGCTATATCCTTATAGGAGCTGTTGTAGGCGCCATCATGGATGTGGTGTTACTAACCGGAGGACTTCATATGGCTGCTTGTGTTTTCACCTGCTTTATGACACCTTGGTTGACTGCTTTTATTGCTCCCAGAGAGGGGTTTACTCGAGAGCAATCGATAAGCGTCCTTCACGATGGCTGGGGGAGATTTTTAGTTCTTAGTTCTCTTATATCCTTCACTTATATGTTCAGCTTATTTGCGATCGAAGGGTGGAAATTGTCTTTACTACCAAACGCAATAGGAAAGGGAATTGCTTCAACTATACTGAGTGTGATCCTATTCGCTATAGTTCAAGGATTGTTTGGGCCTAAACCTAAGAGTAATTCTAATAAAACTAGCACCTACCACTGGTAATGTCTAATCATCATCTGAAAAATAGAAGTTTGGTTTTCGGAGGGCTTATTATTGTTATTTCCACGATTTTTATTTCTCGATTAGCTCACATTCAACTTGTTAGTTCATACTGGTCTAACTATGCTGGGCGGTTAACTGAAGAGCGTGAGACTCTTGACCCTATGAGGGGTCAGTTCTTGGATAGGAATGGAAAACTCTTAGTAGCAAATATCGCGAGTTACGATTTACTTTTTACTCCTAGAAAATCTAAGAATCTTGACACTTTTAAGCTTGCTAACTTGTTAGAATTAGAACTTACTGAACTCGTAAAAAGGCTTGATAAAGCAGCTGCGTATTCTCGTTATGTTCCTTCTGTTATCGAAAAGCAACTATCAGCAATAGAGTTTGCGCGAATATCGAAGCAGCTTATGGAGTACCCCGAAATTAAGTATAAGACTCAGTCTATTAGGTCTAACCTTGCTGGTGTAGCTGGCCATTTGATTGGAGAATATAGGGAGGTTGATAGGGATGATATACAAAACGATAAATTTTATCACCTTGGCGATTACAAGGGTAAATCCGGTTTAGAAGCGAAGTATGAAAAGCCCTTGAGAGGCGAACCTGGAGCAAGATATCATATCGTAGATGTCAGGAATAATGTTCGAAACACATTATACGAACTGGACACTATGCCTAACCCAGGCAAGGACATAACCTTAACTATTGATGTTGCATTGCAAGCGTACGCAGAAAAATTATTAAATGGCAAAAGGGGCAGCGTTGTAGCGATAGAACCTGAGACCGGAGAAGTTCTTGCCCTTGTGTCTTCTCCATTTTACGATGCCAATAGTTTAACAGGAAAAAGACGAGGGCTAGTATATGATAGCCTCAAAAAGCACAACTGGAAACCTCTGTACAATAGGGCTTTAAGGGGAACTTACCGTCCTGGTTCAATTTTCAAAATTGTTCAAGGTTTAGTGGCTTTAGATGAAGGTGTAATATCTACAAATACCATTATAAATTGTGATCGATCGATAATCGGATGTCACGGTCCACACTCAGCTGATGATTTCACTCAGGCGATTACTCACTCATGCAATCCTTATTTCTATGAAGTAATGAGAAGGGTGGTGCAAAGAGGTCGAGATGAAAACCCTTTAGTTGATGCATCAATGGGATTAGAAGCCTGGAATAAGAGGATAAAAGAGTTTGGGTTTGGGACTAAACTTGGGGGGCATATCCCTGGCACAAGAGCAGGAGCAATCCCTAATTCCCCTTATTATGATAATATTTATGGGAAAAATCATTGGGGATTTAGGACTATATTTTCAATATCTATTGGAGAGGGGGAGCTGCTTACAACGCCTTTGCAAATGGCTAATCTCGCAGCTATTATTGCTAATCGCGGGTATTTTAGAGAACCTCATCCTATAAGAGATATTGGGGGTCGGGGGAAGCCTTTGGGATTAGATTCTATGCATGAAATGAGTGTTGACGTGAAATACTTTGAATCAGTTATTGACGCTATGCAAAATGTGATAGAAGATGTGCACGGAACAGCTTCAAGGGCAAAAGTGGATGGTATTACAATTTGTGGGAAAACTGGAACAGTACAGAATGGTGCTTTTGAGGATCACAGTGTCTTTATGGCTTTCGCGCCTAGGGAAAATCCTCAAATTGCGCTTAGTGTATATGTTGAGTATGCTGGAGCAGGTGGATCTTGGGCCGCTCCGATTGCAGGGTTGCTTATTGAAAAATATTTAACCGATTCTGTAAAATACACGGCCAGAGAAAATCGAATAATAGAATTCCAACCATGACACGTCGAGAATCACCTATTAGACACAACATTGATTGGATAACCGTTTCTATTGTGGTAGTGCTTATGTTCTTCGGGTGGATAAATATCCTAAGTGCAACTTCGAACATTGAGCTTCTCGATTGGTTAGATTGGAGCGGAAAGGGAGGGAAGCAACTTATGTGGATCACAATATGTTTCGTGTTGGGGTTTTTAATAATAAATATTGAGAGTGAGTTCTTTATTCGAACATCTATCATCCAATATATCCTCACCCTTTTATTACTAATCGCAGTATTAACTATAGGAAAGAAAATTGGGGGAGCTCGGTCATGGTTCGACTTGGGAGGGTTCAGTTTGCAACCTAGTGAATTTGCTAAACCTACAACTGCTTTGATACTCGCTTGGTATCTTTCTAGAGACGCCACTAAATGGCGAAGTATAAAAGTCCGGCTCATTTCATTATTACTAATTGGTATACCAGCTGGACTTATTCTGCTACAACCAGATGCTGGAACTGTACTAGTTTTTGCTGGGTTTATCTTCGTTCTTTATCGAGAAGGTTTGAGTGGAAATGTCTTAATTATAGGATTTACAGGTCTGTTACTCTCTATTGCAACTATTCTTATTGGTGTCACTTCATTCCACTATCCTTATTTCGGTGTTGGATCAGGAATAGGTCTGTTTTGGATTCTATGGTTAGTCGTAGGAACGTTAGTCATTTACTTATTAAAGGAGCTATCAATGCCTAGAAGAAGGAAGAAGGTCGCTGTTTGGAGTATAATCAGTTTATTTGCTGGCCTTATTATGTCTGTCGGTCTTCATACCGGAATGGAAAAAATGCTTAAGCCACACCAGAAGGAGCGCATACATGTTCTTTTCGGAATAGATGTGAACAATCCCGATGCGGATTATAATATACGTCATGCTAAAGCAGCTATAGGAAGTGGAGGGCTTACAGGTAAGGGCTGGATGCATGGACCTATGACTGCTTATAGTTTCGTTCCTGAGCAAGAAACAGACTTCATCTTCTGTACCGTTGGGGAAGAATGGGGCTTTCTAGGAAGTGCCTTTGTAATTTTTTTATTTACTTTTTTAATACTTAGAATCTTAATCATTGCAGAACGCCAACGGTCCAAGTTTACTCGCATATACGCATATGGAGTAGCTAGTATTCTGTTTATGCACCTTTTAGTAAATGTTGGGATGGTGCTTGGATTAGCTCCTGTAATAGGAATACCACTTCCGTTTTTCAGCTATGGGGGCTCCTCACTTATAGGCTTTACTTTTCTAATCACAGTTTTAATTAGACTGGATGGGGAGAGATTAAGCGTTCTGAGGTAATCGATTAGTGGGTTGTATTTTATGTTTCATCGACATTTTATAGCAATTCGTTTGGGTTTTCGTAATTTTTTAACCATATTTGTTATAATGCTATTCACACTAAATACATGTTGTTGTTGTTGTCCACTGAAAGGAGGCAGCCTAATATGAATACGTGATAGATATAAAATAGAATCGTAATCTTTTAAAGCCTCTGATAATATCAGGGGCTTTTTTTATGCAAAATAATATGACAGTTCCAACAATTAATCCCAGATTAAAAGCCCTTGAGGAATTAAGGTGGCATGTCGGCAATAGCCCTATGCATAAATTGGTAAACCTATCTCCAAAACCAGGGGTAGAAATTCACGTAAAGCTTGAGTGGCAACAGTTCGGTGGAAGTGTAAAGGCAAGACCTGCTTTTAATATCATACATGACGCTGTCGTTTCTGGAGCTTTACAAGGAAGACGCCTCCTGGACGCAACTTCTGGAAATACAGGAATAGCATACGCTATTTTTTCGGCCGCAGCAGGCATACCAGTGACTCTTTTTCTACCAGAGAATGCGTCAAAGGAGAGGAAGCATATACTAAGAGCTCTTGGAGTGGATCTCAGATTGACCAGTCCATTAGAAGGGACTGATGGAGCCCAATCAGAGGCGCGTAAATTAGTTATGAAATGGCCTGATAAATTTTGCTACGTAGACCAATATGGTAATGAGGCCAATTGGAAAGCTCATTACTATGGAACTGGACTTGAGGTTTGGCATGAAACTGCGGGAAGAATAACACACTTCATAGCTGGACTTGGCACCACAGGGACATTTATGGGAACGGGCCGCAGACTTAAGGAATTAAATCCCGATGTGAGGCTTGTGGCACTTCAACCGGAAACAGCACTACACGGATTAGAGGGATGGAAGCACCTT